>NZ_JAXMIH010000015.1 GCF_034366625.1 Prosthecobacter sp. | reverse complement strand
CTTCTATAGCTCCGCCAGCACTCAGAAGCTCCGCACCGCACTCCACACGCCCTTTCGAGGACGAGTTCGAGCCGAGGCGACTGGTGGAGCCGAGACAACCGACCGGAGGGAGATAGCCTGCCAAAGGCAGCCCGAAGGGTGACAAACGCGGAAGGATTGGACGCGTTTGAGACAACCGGAACGGTTGGGCAAGGCCCAAAAAAGCGGGGAGCTTTTGAGTCAACCTGTGAGGCAAACAATGCGCAGCATTGGGCGCAGCCCGAGATAACCGGAACGAAGTGGAGATAGACTGCCTGAAAGCAGCCCGAAGGGTGAGCGAAGCGAGTCAACCGTGAGGCGCGAACGAGTCAATAGGAGCACGATTTCCAGACAGGCACGACTCTTGACCACACCTTGACCGTTGACCGCTTGACCATGCCATGCCTCCAATCATCGAGCAGTGGCGGCTGGGGACCAGCCGCCCTACCCCGAGAACGAGGACGACATTTGACTCTCTTGACAACGCTTGACGACTCCTTGACCCCGTCCCACCCCTCGTCACTAGAGAAAGAGCATGTCCGAGCACTCCAACGCGCGCCTGTTTGTCTGGTTCCGCATCCTGTTCAACTGCCGGTTCTACTATCCGGTGTTCACGATCCTGTTTCTCGATCTCGGATTGAGCATCGGGGAGTTTGCGGCGCTGAATGTGGTGTGGGCGCTGACGAGCGTGGTGCTGGAGGTGCCGTCGGGGGCGCTGGCGGACCGCTTTGGCCGGAGGCTGCTGGTGATTGCCGCAGGCGTGCTGATGGTGCTGGAGATGGCGGTGCTGTGTGCGATGCCGGTGGGCCGGCATGACATCGTGCTGTGGCTGTTTGTGCTGAACCGCGTGCTGAGCGGCGCGGCGGAGGCCTGCGCGAGCGGGGCGGACGAGGCGCTGGCGTATGATTCGCTGCCGGAGGCGGAACGCACGACGCTGTGGCCGCAGGTGATGGCGAAGCTGAGCCGGGGGATGGCGCTGGGCTTTGTGGTGTCATCGATCACGGGCTCGGTGCTGTATGATCATCACACGCTGACGGGCGCGCTGCATTTCCTCGGCTTCGAGGGGGAGGTGGCGAAGGAGGTCTCGATGAAGCTGCCGCTGCTGCTGGGCCTGGGGACGGCGCTGACCTGCCTGCTGGTGACGCTGCGGATGACGGAGCAGCGCGCCCCTGCCCCGAAGGCTTCGATTATGCAGAGTGTGCGTGAGACGTGGCTGTCGATTCTGAAAACGGGCGGCTGGATCTGGCGCACGCGGGCGGCGTTTGCGCTGATCGTGTTCGGGCTGGTGTTTGACAGCGTGATCCGGCTGTTCCTGACGGTGGCGAGTAATTTCTATCGTCTGGTGGGCATCGAGGAAGGCTGGTATGGCGTGATCGGCACGGGTGTGTCGCTGCTGGGGCTGGTGACGGCGGGCTGGATGGAGACGAGCACGAAAGTGATGAGCGCGCGGCAGAATTTTCTGTGGCTGGGCCTGGTGGTGTTCGGGGGCCTGATGGCGGCGGCGCATCCGCAGCCGGGCTGGACGGGGATCGTGCTGGTGGTGCCGCTGTTCCTGAGCATGCGCTTCCTGCAATTCTTCCTCTCGCATTACCTCAATGAGATCGTGGATTCGGCGCAGCGGGCGACGGCGCTGAGCTTTCGCGGGCTGACGATCAACCTGGCCTACGGAGCGCTGACGCTGCTGTTTGGCTGGCAGACGGGCTGGGTGGGATCGAACCTGGGACTGAAGGCGGATGATCCGCGGGTGTTTGCGGCAGCCCTGACGGTGTGGCCGTGGTGGTTTGTGGGAACCGTGGTGCTGGCGGGTGCGTGGCTGTGGCTGCGGCGCTTTTCCATGCCCAAGGATGAACGAAGCGGCTCCGGCGCACGTCATTAGCAGCGCTCGACATTTCAACGCTGCCGGGCGTATTCTTCATCACCATGAAACTCCACCTCTTCCTCCGCTCCTGCCTGGGCCTGACCGCCGCCCTGCTGCTGTCCCAGTGCGCCTCGACACCGCAAACGCGTATCGAAAGAAACCCGCAGCTCTTCGCGGCACTGAGCACCCGTGACCGTCAGCTCGTGATCAGCGGTGTGATCCGCGAGGGCATGACGCGCGATGCGGTTTTCCTCGCCTGGGGACGCCCGGATCGTGTGTCTGTGGGGACCAACCGAGGCAAGGAAGTGGAAGCCTGGACTTATCTGGGTGAGCGGCCGGTGCGGACGTTCAGCATCGGCATGGGCTTTGGTTACGGCGGCTTCGGTTACGGCGGATGGGGACCGTATGGCTATGGCGGCGGCTACGGCTTCCCCTACATGGGCGGCGGCCCCTCGGTGATGTATGTGCCGTACACCGCCGGTGTGGTGGAATTCAGCCGAGGTCGCGTCACCCGCTGGATGGCCACGCCGCGCTAACCTCAGGAATATTTCATGAGCGTGCCTGAAGAGCCTCTGGCCTCGCGCCGCGTGCTGAAATCCCGCGACACGCGCTGGGCGCATGCGCTGGCAGGAACGCTCGCGCGATCTGGACTGACGCCGAACGCGATCTCGGTGCTCAGCGTGGTGTTTGCAGGCGGAGCGATGGCCTGCTTTCTGGTGGCCGGGGATCAAACTGGCACGGCGGGCATCCTCGCCGCATGGCTTGGGGCCCTCGTGTGCATCCAACTGCGGCTCGTGTGCAATCTGATGGACGGCATGGTGGCGGTGGAAGGCGGCCAAGGATCTCCCATCGGGGCGGTTTACAACGATGCGCCGGATCGCGTGGCGGATGTGCTGATTCTCGTGGGGGCTGGGTACAGCGGTGCCGGTGAACCGGGGGTGGTGAAGCTGTTTGAGGTGATTCCGCTGGGCTGGTGCTGCGCGGTGGTGGCGGTGTGGACGGCCTACGTCCGCGTGCTGGGTGCGTCGCTGACCGGGAAACATGATTATCGCGGGCCGATGGCGAAGCAGCATCGCATGGCGGTGGTCTGCGGCGGGGTTTTGATCGAGATGATCCAGCATCTCATGGGCCGCGAACGTGTGGGCATCCTGATCGCGCTGACCTTGATCTTCTTCGGCGGCTTGTGGACCTGCTGGCGGCGGATGGCCGTGCTGGCCAAGGAACTTCGCGCCGGCCGGGGCAAGCCTTGAACGACAAATTTGGAGCGCCTTGGAATATCTTTTGGAATGGTGCGTCTTATGACCGCTCACGGAGCGTTTTTTTGCGTTCCTGATTCACCCACCACTCCATGAAAACAGCCCTCGCCTTCCTCGCCGCCGCATCCCTGGCGGTTTGTCTCCACGCCGCCGATTTTCCCGCAGGCAGTCCCAAGTTCACCACCCAAGCCGATGCGGTGCTGAAAGCCACCAAGGAGAACGGCAAGCCCACGATCCTCGTGTTCTCCGCCTCGTGGTGCGGTCCCTGTCAGGAGATGAAGAAGGACGTTTATCCGAGCGCAGCGGTGAAGCCGTTCCACAACCAGTTCAACTGGGCCTACCTCGACATTGATGTGGAGGCCAACAGCAAGTTGTTTGAGAGCCACAAGCTGGAGTCGGTACCGTACCTCCTGTTTCTGGACCCTGCGGGCAAGACCATCGACCAGCAGGAAGGCGGCTCATCGCCCGATGAGTTTGCCCAAAAGCTGGCCAAGGTGCTGAAGAAAACTGAGACAGCCAAGACGGCGAGCACGAATTGATCCGCGCAACCCAGCAACGTTCAGCCACTGACTTTTCGAACCCCGGTTTCCTGTAGGGACCGGGGTTTTTCTTGGTGTATTAGCATGCCTGGAAAAGGCGGCTTGAAATCTATGATTGCTTTCGGCGGGTGTTTACCCCAGAATAAGTGGTCTAAAAGGAAAGTTAATAATCAGCATATTGTTGATAACAATGCGCCATCTCACCCTCCTCCTTCTTCTCGGCTTTGCCGCCTGCCAGCTTGTTTCCTGCTCCTCCTCAGGGGTGTTCGGCGCGAGCAAGCTCAACAAGAATGCCTCGCGCATCACGTCCGTACGCACCACCGCCTACACCCATGGGGAGTCGGATCACATCATTTATGGTGCCAAGACAGCGGTCGGAACCCAGCTCAAGTATGGCAACGTACGCAGCGCCGCCGCCGACTGGTCGGTGTATCCGGTGGGAACGATTTTCCAGATCGAAGGACTGCCCTACGTCTATCAAGTCGATGACTACGGTTCTGCGCTGGTCGGCACCAACACGATCGATCTCTACAAACCGGACAAGGCCACGATGAGGGCTTGGGGAGTCCGCAATGTGAACATTCGCGTGCTGAAGTGGGGTTCGTTTTCCAAGAGCCTGTCCATCATGAAAGATCGCACCGGCTATTCGCACATCCGCCGCATGGTATCGCGCATCCAGGGCAGTTCCTAGTTCCGCAGAGACTTGCCACGGTGACCCGACAGGAGCGTGCTGACCATGTTTTACAACGGCTGGGGCAGCTGTATCCCCAACCAGCGATTCCCCTTGATCATGAGGACGCGTTTACCCTGCTGGTAGCGGTTCTGCTTTCGGCGCAATGCACCGATGTCCGGGTCAATCAGGTAACCCCTGCGCTATTCCAACTTGGACGCACACCGGCCGCTTTGGCAGCCGCTCCCTTGGACAAAATCGCGGCGATTATCCGTCCATGTGGCTTGGGACCCCAGAAAGCCAAAGCTATCAAAGAGCTGTCAGGCATCCTGCTGGCGGAACATCATGGTCAGGTTCCTGCCTCGCTGGAGGCATTGGAGCGGCTGCCTGGAGTCGGCCATAAAACGGCCCAAGTGGTGATGGCGCAGGCCTTTGGCGTGCCTTCGTTCCCAGTGGATACTCACATCCACCGGCTGGCTCAGCGCTGGGGCCTGACCACCGGCAAATCCGTGCTGCAAACCGAACGCGACCTGAAACGTCTGTTCCCAAAGGAATCCTGGAACCGGCTGCACCTCCAGATCATCTACTATGGTCGTGAACACTGCACCGCACGCGGCTGTGACGGTACTGCCTGCGAAATCTGCCGCACCTGCTTTCCGAAGCGCCACAAACCCACACGCACATGGAAGGCATAAAAAAGCACCCTGTCGGGAGACAGGGTGCTCGGGTCATTGAGCTTGGAAGAATCTGAACTACCAACGCAGACGCAGAGCGGTGCGGAAGGCTCGTGTGGTGTCGCCAAAATCAGCTCCGATGCCAATGTCGAACATGGGCAGGAGACGGAAGTAGGTGGAAATATCCAGCACCTTGCTGTCATACTTGTCGGCGCTGCTTACCGTCACCCCCCCTTGCACTTCCAACCAATCGAGCGGTGTGAAGCGCAAAGCCGGGCGGATGTAAATCGAACCATCGCTGAAACTCAGAGAGGAATCCGTCGCACGCAGGCTGGTATAGTTTATACCCGCCTCGGCCACAAAGGTGAGCTTGTTATGGATGAGCGGCGTGTGAAAACCCGCACCAGCCTGAATGCTGGCAAAATCATAGTTGGCATTTGCGGCTCCGCCCACGGTGCCCGTACCGCCTGAACCACTGCCCCAAGACGCTCCGATCTTCAGGTAAAGGGGATTGAACAACGCCACCGTGAGCGCACCGCCGATGGTGTGAGCACCATCCAGATTCTTGTCCTTCGGGTCCACGTAGCGGTAGAACACTTCCAGATTGTTAAAATTGACCATGTCAGGTCCAGGTTTGGCACCGTAGGTTGCAGCGCCCGGAGGCGCGCTGTAATTGCTAACACCCTGAGGAGCATAAGATGACATCTGTCCGGGCGGTGGGGCCGAGGCATACGGATCAGCATACGGGGGCGGTGCCGTCACTCCTGGAGTGATGGACGGCGGCGGCAGAGAATTGGGGTAGGCAGGGACAGACGGCGGCGGCGCACCGTATGCACCATAACCAGGAGGCGGAACCCCCATGACTCCATAACCAGCGGGAGGAGCTCCTTGTCCAAAGGCACTCTGGCAGCAGGCGACACTGACGATCAGGGCGCTAAATAAGATCCTTTTCATGGCAAGCAGGGGAACTATTGATTATTCAGATAAGTTAAATAATCTCTCAAATCAATAGATTCGGCAAATCATTTTTGCGATTTTGAGATTTTCAGTCCCCGCAGTCGCTACAGGTCCAAAGGCTCGCCCCTGTTTTCCGACTTAATTCGTCAATCGGGCCATTCAGGCCTTTCTGAGCCGATACAGGGTCACCACGATCAAGACGAGCCCGAAAAGGATGCCAGCCATCGGCACACCACCCCATTTCGACGTTCCTTCCTGTTTCACATCTTCCCCTGAAATGGTCATGACCTCGGGAGCTGCCTTTGGTTGGGCTACAGCCAAGGCCGGTGGCGAATGGGTGCCCCGTGATACCGAAGCAGCCTCTGGAAGCGCCGTTTCCCAGTCCAGATTGAGCAGGAGATCCCACCCTGGGTTTTCGTTTTTGATGCGACAACCGCAACGGCCCACGAGGAACAGGCTGGCCTCTTCCAGCGTGGCATCGTCAAGCAAGGCCAGCGGCCAGGCTCCGAGCACCCTGCCCTTCCCAAACACCGGGGCCGCAAAGCTCGTGCTCGCAGGATCGAGTTCGCCTTTGGGTCCGGCGAGCATCTTTAAGAGCACCTTTTCCGCAGGATCGTCACGACGCAGACGCAGCGTGGTGAATTTCAGTTTCAATGGCGGCCCGGGACCAAGCTGGCTGTCCGGGTCGTTCGGATCTTGGAGCGGCAGCGAGGCCACTTGCTCCAGAAACTTCAGCCGTTTTTCGATGCGCTCCACCTCCGCAGCATCCTGGGGCGATCCATTGTCCGCAATGACCCAGATGAAGGAATCCCCGGCCAAAATGCTCTCGACGATCTTTTTCCGCGCTGGCGAGTCCAGCAAGGCGGCAAGCGATGTTTTGTCCAGCTCACCCGACCAGACAATCTGGCTGCTCTCACGCGAATTGCGCAATTCCGCCTTCGTCACCGCAGCATCACGCGAAGTTGTGATGTCCATGTTCGCCTTCCCATTCGCACGAAGAGGCCGCAGCACATCCTGCAATGCGGTGTCTTGCGCCGCCGATGCAGGCAGCACGAGATGAAATTTGTCCGCCTCCCAACGGTCC
The DNA here is from genome assembly GCF_034366625.1 of Prosthecobacter sp. NCBI lineage: Bacteria > Pseudomonadati > Verrucomicrobiota > Verrucomicrobiia > Verrucomicrobiales > Verrucomicrobiaceae > Prosthecobacter > Prosthecobacter sp. The sequence continues at coordinate 196,032 of NZ_JAXMIH010000015.1, read as the reverse complement.
AGGGCATAACGAAACACCGGGATCGTGCAGGCGCAGGCTCCACTGGCACAAACAAGGCTGAGGATGGCGGCAAAACGCATGATCATTTCCCGAAGCACTGCACCTTGCCGTCCATGGTGCTGACATACACGCGGCCTTGGGCGACGGTGATGCCGTCCCAGACGGGCGGGGAGGTGAGTTCGAGGCCGGTGCTTTGCTCGCCGGTTTCGGTGTTCACGGCCCACATTTTGGCTCCGCGACGGCCTTCGAGGGCTTCGTTTTGCTCTTCGAGTTCCTTGAGGATGGCGGGGTCTTTGGCGGCGAGGCGTTCGAAGGCGTATTCTTCGTCGATGGTATCAGGAGCACCGCTGACGAGGACGGTTTTGCCAGCCAAAGCCATGCTGCGGGCGACGATGGGGACGAAGCGGTCCCAGGTGTGCTTCACGAAGCTACCGGCTCCAGCAGCGCCGCCTTTGCCGCCAGCGGCTCCGGGTTTGAACCACAAGGCGGCTCCGACTTTACCTTTGCCGGTTTCGACTCCGGCACCGATGCCGTGGAGGTTGTTGCCGGAGTTGTCGCGTGAGTCGCCGTTGTCGAAGTTGATGAAGACGATGGCATCAGCGGGCTTGGAATCAGGGGCTTCAAAGCGATGCTGCACTTCGGCGGGCGTGAGTACCTTGTGATAGAGCGCGAATTGGTCGAGCAGGCCGCTGAAACCCCCGGCGCTACCTTCGGCTGCACCTTCGCCGTTGCCGAGATACATTGGGCGGGCGGGTTTGCCGGCGAGAAGTTCGCTCGTGCCTTCGGCGACGAGTTTGCCATCGAGATAAAGACTCATTTTTTTGTCAGCGGCCAGGGTGCCGACGAGATGATGCCAGCCTTCGGTCAAAGCCTCGGCGGAGACGATGGTGCTGAGTTTGCCGCCGCTGCGGATGTGGAACTGCGGCTTCTTTTCGCGAATGTCGAGCGCAAGGCCTTGCAGCGGCCCGCCGTGATGCAGGACGGTGCCATTCGCTTTGTCGGGCAAGACCCAGGCTTCGACGCTGATCGCGGTTTGCGCGGGATTCAACGCATCGGCATTGGGAAGGAGCACAGAGCCTGCAATCGGCGCGTTGGCGGCTGCGGGCGCTGCGGCTTTGCCTTTGCCCTTCTTTTTGCCATCGCCCTTTTTCGCGGCCTTGCCTTCTTTGACGAGCTTCGGCGGCTGAACGGCGAGCGGCTGGCCGTCGGGGCCGAGCGTGAGACTGTTGCCTTTGCGCTCGGTGGTGGCTCCCTCGGTGGTGAAGGCTTGCTCCGGTGGCGTTTTCGGCGTGGAGAAGAGCGTGTACTCCATCGTGGTGGTCCACTTGTAGTACTGCGCCTCGCGGCCATACGAGTAAACGTTCTTGTCATCGTGGACGAGGATGCGGCCCGCTGGCGCATACTTGCCAGCCTGGAAGTAACCGCTGTGACCTCCGGCGAAGCTCTTGCCATAGACCCAGTAGCTGCGGTGGAAGTTCGAGTCGTCGAGGAAGCCCATGGGGGCGAAAAGATGATCGCCTTCGCCTTTGTGAGCGCCGCCTTGTTTGTCGGCATCACCACTCACGGGGCCGACTTCGACGCGTTTGCCATCGGCGACGATTTTTTGCGTGCGGAGGTAGGTCCACTTGCCGTCACTGCTGAGGATGTCGTTGAGCGCGACGGGCATTTGCAGTGTCTTGTGGCGGTCATTGAGATCGCCCCCGGTGTCGGGGTCTTTGTCGTCGTAATTTTGCTTCACGCGCATCTCGCCCGTTTTCGCATCAAGCCGATAAAACCACAGGCCGCCATCGAGGAAGCAGGAATGACCAGCGATGCAGCTCACCAGGCCGTTTTCGACCAAGACACTGCCATGCACCGGCCAGACGCTTTCCATCATTTCCCAGGCACCATGGCTGAGCATGACCGGAGCCGCCTGAAACTTCCAAACAAGCGCGCCGTCCTTCGCACGCAGACAATAGACATGCCCGTCTTTGCCGCCAAAGAACACGCGGCCCTTCCAATACGTCGGCGGTGAATCAATGCGGCCACCGGCGATGAAACGCCACGCGGGCTTGCCTGTGGCGGAGTCAAAGGCGTGCAGCGTGTGCTTATCGACCTCGCTGACAAAGGTGAGGCCAGCGGCGGTGGTGGTGGTGCTTAGCGGAGGCGTGAGCTTCACTTCCCAGGCCATGCCGAGGTCTTTTTTGAGATCGCTCTTCGCCGCACCACTGCGGGCGTTGTCGCTGCGATAGGTCGGCCAGTCTTGGATGTCAGCTTCCTTTTCTTCGATGGCATCGGCATACGCGGGGCCTTTGACGAGGCGCTGATCGTCGGGCGTGTTTGGAGGCATCGGGTAACGCGGCTCGGAGGCCATGACGGCCATGCCATCAAGTTTCGCTTCAGGATAGCAGGCGCAGTTGTGCGGCCCGGCATAAGTGAGGCCATTTGCAGGCATCACGCCATAGAGACAGGCTCCACGCACCCAGTGATTCAGATCCCAGTGCTGCTTCTCCATATCCACATACTCTATGCCGGTGCGGCTGGGGATGATGTACTTCTCCGTCGCCTTGCCCATGTAGCAGCGATGATGGAACCAGTAAGTGCCCTCCGGCACGTCGGGGAAGAAGCTCTTCTTCTTCTCGCCGGTGATCGGATCAAAGCCGCGATACTCACCGCTCTGCGTGCCCTGAAGATTGCCCGAATTCCACACCAGCCCTTGCGCCACGACGACATCTTCCAGACTGCGATAGCCGCTCTTTTCATGCGGCGCGGTCCACATGTCTTTGCCCGTGTCCGCGTTCACACCCTTCATCGCGCCATCGCCACCGGCGTAGATGATCACGTCGTTATGCATGACGATGCGGGGCGCAAAGTTGAACTCATACAAAGCGCGACGCTTCGTGGGATCGGTGGTGAATTTCACTTTTCCTGTCTTCACATCACGCGCGGCGATGCCATCGCCGTTGTAATAGACCACCTGCTTGTCATCGAGCGCGAGCGTCACGGGGGCGATGCGGTCTTCCTGCTCCCACAAGGTCTTGCCGCTCTCCGCATCGACAGCGACGAGGTGCTTCGGCTTGCCATCCCAGTTGAACTCCGTGGTCACGCGCTGCTGATCGCTCTGCGCCTTCACGGCGAACTCCTGGTTCAGCCGCCACGCTTCCTTGTTCACCAGCGCGTAGATCGTGCCGTTGCGCATGATGATTTCTTCCGTGCCCTTCGTCTGCGGATACTCGCGGATGAGTGCGCCCGTGGCTCCGTCAAAGCAGGTAACAGGGGCCGTGATGCCCATCGTGGCATACACCTTGTCACCCATCGCCACGAGGCGACGTGTGAGCTGCGTGGGGCCTGATTTCAGCGGCCAAAGATGCGTGCTCCACTCCGGGATCGGCTTTTTCCACAGCACCGTGCCATTGAAGGCATCGCGAGCGATGAGCATCCACTTCGCAGGCATCAGGATGGAGATGCGGCTGCCTTCATCAATGATGTAAAACGTGCGTCCGCCTGCCGAAACCTGCGCGCTCACCGACGACATGCGATCATGATGCCGACTCCAGCGAGGATTCCCAATCCACTGCATCCGCGATGGCGGCCCGACGAGCATGTCCTTCGAGGTCGGGTTGCCTTTGCTATCGTAGGCGTAGTGCGTCCACTCATCCATGTCCTTCGGCCAAGCCTTGGTGATCTTTTCCCATGCGCCATTCTTCTTCACCATTGCCACGCCCAGCGGCGTGAGCACACGGTCGATCTCCTCTTTAGAAACAGTAGCATCCTCCACCACGAGCAGGTTCACATAATTCTCGATGTAAGGCAGGTGCTTGCCATTCCACTCGGAGACCGCCACCGCGCCACTCACTCCGGCTTTATAAATCGACTCCCGTATCGTCGGAATCTGCGCCGCATCCTGCGTGAGTCCTTGGACCTGATACGCTTCATTGACCCGCAATTTTTGCGTCGTGGAGGCATCCCCGCAGCCGACATGGACGACGATGCCGCCTTTGACGCCAGACTTGGCGAGGATGTCCGCCGCCTCATCGGCAAACAGAGGGGCACTGACGAGGAGGGAGAGTAGAAATCGTTTCATGGCTGGATGAAGGCGCGTAACGCAGCCCACACCTGCGATGTTTCCACGCAATTTCGTTTCCTGCGCCCGTTTCATTCCTCCCAGACTCGCTCACTGAATGAAATGGTGGATTTGCATGGCGGGATGTGAGATCAAATCACCGCTTCTTCCCCCAACCCTGCCATGCTGCGCTTCACCCTCTTCGGTTTCCCGGTTCTCATTCATTGGATGTTCTGGCTGAATGCCGCGCTCATGGGCGGCGCTTTAAGTGCAAGCTCGCCGGAGCAGTTGCGCGGATTGATCGGCTGGATGGTGGCCGTGTTCCTCTCCATCCTCATTCATGAACTCGGCCACGCGTTCACCATGCGAAACTGCGGCGACCGGCGCGTGGGCATCGTGCTGTATGCCTTTGGCGGCCTGGCGCAGGGCAGCAATCATCTGACACGCAAAGAAGACCTGCTCGTCAGTGCCGCCGGACCGGGCTTGCAGATTCTCTTTGGTCTCGCCGTGGGCTGGTCGATCACCTTGTGGCGCGTGCCATCACCGTGGCTGCTGGCCATGCTCGACAGCTTCACGATCATCAGTCTCTTCTGGGCGCTGCTGAATCTGGTGCCCGTCGTGCCGCTCGACGGCGGCAGGCTCTGCCAGGCCTGGCTCGGTGCTGGTAAACAGCGGCTGGCACTCACGATCAGCCTCGTGTGCTCGGTGGCCCTCGCCCTGCTGTCGTTTCAAAACCAGCTCTGGAAAGGACTCCAAAACAGCGTTCTGGATTTCCTCGATATTCGTGTCGATCCCAACATGCGTGTTGGCGGCGGTGTGTTCACCCTCATTCTCTTCGGCATGCTGGCATGGAATAGCTGGAAGCAATTACGGCACGAGCCGCAAATCCCCTGGATGAACGCACGTTGAGATTGAATCGAACCCTTTGACCCGCATGCGCCTCCCTCTGCCCCTTTTCATTCTTCTCGCCTCGACCAGTCTTGCTGCAGCGCAGACACCAAAGCCTGAGTTGATCTCGCCCCAAGTCAAAGCAGCCGTGGACAAGGCCGTCGGCTGGCTGATTCGACAGCAGAAGTCCGCCGGTCACATCGTGGATGAAAAATCCGATGCGAAGCCACGACGCGGCGATTTGCCATCGCACAGCGCCGCGATGACCTCGCTCGCGCTCATGGGCCTCGCCTCCGTCGGCCACATGCCGGATGATCCCACGCCCGAAGGCCAGGCCTGTGGCAAAGCCCTGCGCTACGTCGTAGAAGGCGTGGAGCCGGATGAAAACGGCTACCTGGGTCGCAGCGACCGCTCACGCATGTATGGCCATGGCATCATTTCACTGATGCTCGGCGAGATGGTCGGCCACTCACCAGATGAAGCGACTGACAAACGGCTGCGCAAGCAGTTGGAAGGCGCGATCCAGTTGATCATCCGCTCCCAGCAGGTGCCGAAGAGCGAGGCCAACCGCGGCGGCTGGCGCTATGAGCCTAGTTCCAGTGACAGCGACATCTCCGTGAGCGTTTGGCAGGTCATGGCGCTGCGCGCGGCCAAGAACGCCGGTTTTGAAGTTCCCAAGGGTGCCATCGACAACGCCGTGGCCTACATCAAGCGCAGCTACCGCGTAGAGCGTGATTCCAACGGCAATCCCAAGAGTGACGCCGCCGCGTTCAGCTACGAGCCTTATGGCGGACGCCAGACCTTCTCCACCACCGCGGCCGGATTGCTCTCTCTCCAAGTCTGCGGCCAGTATGAAGCGCCGGAAGTGCTCGGCTCCGCCAACTGGCTGCTCAAATCACCGCCTGAAATCAACGAGCCCTGGTTCTTCTACGGCTGCTACTACTACGCCCAAGGCATGTATCAACGCGGTGGCGACCACGCCGCCACCGCCCGTCAAAAAACCGAGCAAACGCTCATCGCCTCACAGTCACCCGACGGCAGTTGGTATCCGCGCAACGGCAATGAAAAAAGCGCCGGTGCCGTCTATGCCACCTCGCTCGCCCTGCTCAGCCTCTCCGTGCATCACCACTTCCTGCCGATCTACCAGAAGTAGCACGGGCTTTCGCATGGAGTGTCGGATTTGATCCGTATGAGCGTTACCATGAACACGCTCACCCGTCGCCAGTTCGCCCTCGCCACGCTTGCCGCGCCCGCTTTTCTCAAAGCCGCCGGAGCCGCAGATAAAATCAATCTCGCCTTCATCGGCCCCGGCGGGATGGGCACCAATCACGTCAAGACGATGTGCAAACGCGACGACGTGATCTTCTCGTGGGTTTGCGATGCGGACTCGAAGCGTGCCGAGACAGCCGCAAAGACGATTCAGGAACTCACTGGCCAGACACCGAAGATCGCCCGCGACATGCGGCAGGTGTTTGATGACAAAGCCGTACTGGCCGTCGTGATGGCCACGCCGGACCACTGGCATGCACCGGGCGCGATCCTCGCGGCGAACTCGGGCAAGCATGTGTATGTGGAGAAGCCTTGCTCGCACAATTTGCGCGAAGGTCGGCTCATGATCGAGGCGGGAGCTAAAAACAAGGTCGTGATGCAGGTCGGCACGCAGAGCCGCAGCACGGCGCACATCATGGGCATTGTCGAAAAACTGCGCAGCGGCGTGATTGGCGAGGTTTTGGTCGCCAAAGCCTGGAACAGCCAGCTCCGTGCGAATCATGGCCACAAACCGGCCACCGAACCACCCGCCGAGCTCGATTACGAACTCTGGCTCGGCCCCGTGCCGAAGGTGCCATTCAAGAGCACCTATCATCCGGCGCACTGGCGCTGGTTTCATCATTTCGGTGCTGGTGATTTCGGCAACGACGGCGTGCATGACATCGACATCGCCCGCTGGGGCCTTGGCGTCGAGCAGCACCCGGATCGCATCATCGGCCAGGGCAGCAAGCTGTTCTTCGACGACGATCAGGAGTGGCCTGACACGCTCTACTGCGGTTTTGAATACGACATCGCCGGTAAAACCAAACAGCTCATCTACGAGCAGCGCGATTGGTCGCCGTATGTGCAAGAGGGCCACGAAAACGGCTGCGCCTGGTATGGCACGGAAGGCATGATCATCGGTGGCAAGGCGAAGGGCTGGCAGATCTTTGGCAAACGAAACAAACTCATCGAAGACATCCGGCCGACGTCCGGCCCAGATCTCGCCGCACATCACGCCAACTTCCTCGATGCCATCCGCACAGGTGCGAAACTGAACGCCGACATCACCATCAATCACCTCTCCACCGCCCTCTGCCATCTCGGCAACATCGCCGCCCGCACACGGCGTGCGCTCGTGTTTGACCCGGCCAAAGAACAGTTCATCGGCGATGCCGACACCTCGAAGCTGCTCAAACGCGAGTATCGCGAGCATTGGGCCACGCCGGTCGGCTAAGTGCGCTTGAGGTTCGCTCTTTTTGCCGCAGAGGTGCGAAGGAGCAGAGCAGCAGAGATTTTATTTCAACCTTTGGCTCCTCTGCCTCTCTGCCCCTTTGCGGCAAATCCGATCTGCGAGTTTCGCGGCTGGACACTTCAATCTTCATGCGTCTTGATGAGACGACCATGACTCTCCCTTCAGCTTCACGCCTGCCCTTCCTCGCCACGCTGCTGGCTTTGTCAGGTGCATGCGCTCTTGTCTATCAAATGGCGTGGTTGCGAGAGTTTCGTCTGGTCTTCGGTGGTGCCACGCCTGCCACCGCTGCGGTGCTGGCAATCTTCATGGGAGCCATGGGTGCAGGCAGCGCCTTGTTTGGGCGCAAAGCCGAAGCGTCAGAAAATCCCCTGCGTCTCTATGCGTTCATTGAACTCGGCGTTGGCATCGCGGCCCTGCTGACACCGTTGCTGCTCTGGTTGGTGCGTTCGCTGTATCTCAGCACGGGAGGCATTGCCGCGCTGGGACAAGTCACCGCAACACTGCTGCAGCTCCTGCTCGCCACCCTCGTGCTGGCACCGCCGTGCCTGCTCATGGGCGGCAGTCTGCCAGCAGCCTTCAAATGGGTGGAGACGGATCAGGATCAGCAACGCGGCAGCCTTGGCGTGCTGTATGGCGTGAACACACTCGGCGCACTGGCAGGCGTGCTGCTGAGTACGTTCTGGCTGCTGGAGCACTGGGGCATTCGCATCACCGTCATGACTGCCGCTGGGGTGAATCTTCTCATCGGTGCCGCCGCGTGGTGGGTGGCACGTGATGCGACGCCGGTGGAGCCAGTGAAACCAACGCTATCGCAGTCAGCGGCATTGAGCAACGTGACAACGCGATTCATCTACCTCGCCGCCGGCATCACCGGCTTTACGTTTTTCCTCAGCGAACTCGTCTGGTTTCGCCTCCTCGCTCCGTTGCTCGGCAGTTCCGTGTATGGCTTCGGTTTGATCCTGGCACTCGCCCTCACAGGCATCGGACTCGGCGGATTGCTGTATCGCATGCTCTGGGCGTCACGCGCAGGTGCCGTCACACTCGCCGCGCTGGCGCGAGTCGCAGCATGGCAGGCGCTGTTCCTGGCAGTGCCATGGGCGCTGGGAGATCGCATTGCGGTCTTCGCCATTGATGTGAATCAACTGCGCTCCCTCGGTTTGTCCGGTCAAGTCGTTGGCTGGACGTTGATCTCCAGCCTGCTTGTGCTTGGGCCGTCCATTCTCGCAGGAGTGCAGTTCCCATTGCTCGTCGGCCTGCTGGGAAGTGGGAATCGTGATGCGGGTCGTCATGTCGGTTACGCGTATGCCGCGAACACCCTTGGAGCCATCACGGGATCATTGGCCGGAGGCTTTCTCCTGCTTCCCTGGCTCACCGCACCCGGCGCGTGGCGGTTGGTGATGTTGCTGACACTCCTGCTCAGTCTGGGCGCTGCGGTGCTTGGTGCAAAATCAAGCACACGTCGTGTCTGGCCTGTCATCATCCTGTTATGGCTCAGCGCTGGCTATCTAATCTTCATGCCAGCAGGCCCCACCGCCGCATGGCGGCACAAACCCATCGGCTATGGCCGTGTCGAAGCTCTGCCGACTTCCATCAATGGTCTGCGCGGCTGGCTGAATGCCAGCCGCTGGAAAATCGCGCATGAATTTGAAGGACGCGAAGCCAGCGTGGCCGCAGTCGCCAGCGATGACGGCTACTGCCTTTATGTGAACGGCAAATCCGACGGTTCAGCCTTTGGCGATGCCGACACGCAGGTGATGCAGGGCTTGGTGCCCGCGATGTTGCATCCAGCGCCGCACAACGCTTTCATCGTCGGCCTCGGCACCGGAACCACCGCCGGCTGGGTCGCGGATGTGCCAGGCATGGAGCGGGTGGATGTGGTGGAACTGGAGACCGGCATGTCCATCCTTGCCCGCGATCACTTCGCACCCGTGAACCGGAATGTGATGACCAAGGCGAACGTGCATCTCATCGCAGGCGATGCGCGTGAGGCCTTGCTCGCCGCCGGAAACAGCTATGACCTAATCATATCTGAGCCTTCCAATCCCTATCGTGCCGGTGTCTCCACCTTGTTCACGCAGGAGTTCTATGCCGCAGCCAAAGCGCGGCTCAAAGAGAGCGGTATGTTCGCTCAATGGGTGCAAGGCTACGAAGTCGATGCACATGCCATCCGGCAGGTCTATGCCACGCTCACCGCCGTGTTTCCCCATGTGGAAACCTGGATCTCCGGCCCCAATGATCTCCTATTCATCGGTCATCTGACACCACCCGCTTACACGCTGGAGCAACTACGCACGCGCATCACTCAACCGCCGTATGCCGAAGCGCTGAAGCGAGTCTGGCTCACAAGTTCCGTCGAAGGCGTGCTCGCGCATCATCTCGCCTCGCCTGCCTTTGCCCGCAGTCTGCTGCAAGCAACGCCTGCCCACATCAACACCGATGATCGCAACCTGCTGGAGTACGGCTTTGCCCGCGCCCTCTCCAAAGACAATCAATTTGAGACCACCCAGGTGCTCTCCATGGCAATCGCCGCAGAGGCCGATGTCCCTGCACATCTTGCTGCTCAGTTAGATCGAACTCGACTCACCTATGAGCGTCTGCGCATGCTGGCCGCTGATGGCTCCACCTTTTCGATTCCATCCGATCTCGAAGGCGATGACCAACGTCGTGCCGAAGCACTCGTGGCGTTTGCCAGAGGCAATCATGAAGGCGTCCTTGCTTCATGGGTTGGTGCTCCGTCCAGTCCGTTTGAGCAATTGATGCTGCTGGAATCGACGGCTCAGGCTGGCACAGCAGAAGCAATGCCGCCGCTGCTCGAAGCCGTCCGCGCCGACTGGCCCGCAGATGCCCAGTTCGCCGCCGCAATGTCCGCCTTCCGGCAGGAATCCTACGACGATGCCACAGCTCATCTGCTCGACGGCTTCAAAGCACTGCGTCAGCAGGTATGGGTGCGCCTGCCCTCGGTTCAAATGGCCCTGTCGCTCGTTCCGCCTCTTGTCGCTGCCAATCGTGACCTCGCTGCACCATTCATGGAACTCCTGCGCCAACCCTTTCCCGGAGGACTGGCCGATCCGACCCGCATGAACACGCTGGTCGAGATCATCCCACTGCTTTCGCCCGAGCATCAACTCGAAGTGCTGGCCATGTTTGAACCCAACCCACCATGGCAGCGCGAGTTCCTGGAGTTTCGTCTCAAAACTTACCGCGCATCCACTCATCCACGCACGCAGCAAGCCGAACGCGATCTGCATGAATTTCTGCGCCACGCTGACCGCCGCTTGGATGATCCCGCCGCCAACGTTCGTTGAAGTCGCATGCTCACCACCTTTGTCGTGATCCTGGCTGCTGCGGCGGCTGAACCGTTGCCGAACACGAAGATCGAAGCGCTGCCTCGTTCCGCCGCGCTTCCCAACGACACGCCCGCGAAGGTCGAACTCGGTCGCCTGCTGTTCTTCGATCCCATTCTCTCCGCCACACGCGATGTCGCCTGCGCCACCTGCCATCATCCCCTGCATGACTGGGGCGATGCACGGCCCACACCGCTCGGCGTGCATGCCAGTGGCATCGGCCCAGCACGCAAACTCGTCAAAGGTGCCGCATTCCTGCCACTGACACGCAACACTCCATCCATTCTCAACGCCGCCTTCAACGGCATCGAATCCGACAAGCCACACGATCCGTTGCAGGTGCCGATGTTCTGGGACAATCGCGTGCAAAGTCTCGAAGCGCAGGCGCTGGTGCCGATTCGTCATCGCGAGGAGATGCGCGGCGAGGGTTCCACCGAGTCAGAAGCGATCCCGGCGATGGTGAAACGTTTGCAAGCCATCCCGGAGTATCAGCAGCTCTTCCGTGCGGTGTTTGAGACCGAGATCACCCCCGAGCACGTCGCGCAGGCCATCGCAACGTATGAACGCACACTCATCACACCCGATTCACCGTTCGACCGCTTCATGCGCGGCGACAAGACCGCGATGACGCCGCTCCAGCAACGCGGCATGGAAGTGTTTCAAAAAGCCGGCTGCGCCCTCTGCCACAACGGCCCCATGCTCTCCGATTTCAAACTCCACGCCATCGGCCTCACCGACTCCGCCACACAACGCCACGAGTTCCGCACGCCCACGCTGCGCAATTTGAAGCACACCGCGCCCTACATGCACCATGGCGGCACGCTCACGCTCGATGAGGTGCTGCTCTTCTACGACCGCCTCATGGATCAAGCCGCCGAAACCTTCGAAGGCGGTGACACTTCCCTCCCGCCGCTCGATCCGCTGCTGCGGAAGATGAACATGCTTCCCGAAGACCATGAACCGCTCGCAGCTTTCCTCGAAACCCTGAACAGCGACGACTACGACAAGTCCGTGCCGAAACGTGTTCCCAGTGGCCTGCCAGTGGCTGGCAGGCCTTGAACAAAAGGTCTCGCATTCATCTGCGGCTTTCGATTTAATTCGCACCATGAATGCAGCCACTCCCACTCTCGGTCGTCCGCATCTTCAGTCCATGCTGCTCAAGGCCGCAGGAGCCATCTCCCTCGTGACGATCAGCGCGGTGTTCGCACCGGACTACGTGCTGGGGAAACTGAACTGGTTTCTCGGCATGGGCAAGCTGCCCGACTCCGTGCTGCTGCGCTATCTCGGCGCCGGGGGATCGTTCGTGTATGTCGTGACAGGCATTCTGATGTGGATGATGGCGGGCGATGTCGTGCGCTACCGGCCCATGATTGTTTTGTCCGCGTGGATCTGCGTGGCGGCAGGACCGATCTACTGGTACATCAACACGCATACCGGCATGCCCGGCTGGTGGATGGCAATGGATGCGATGTCGTGTCTCGCGTTTGGACTGGTGCTGCTCTGGGCCTGCCATGCCAGACCGCGAAGCGCTTGAGATCACCAGACGAAAACAGCACAGCCGGACAGGCTGTGCTGTTGAATCCAATGGCCGGATGGACCGGCCATCAAAGCGGGTGCGGCCTAGCGCTTGGCCTTCTTCTCCTGCTTCGCGAGCTTCTTTTCCTTCATGGTCTTCTGCGGCGTTTTCTTTTTCTCTTTCTTGGCGTCTTGGGCTTTCATAGTCAGATGGTGTTGTTGGTTCCGCCGTCGGCAGATGACGGCATGCGCTGGTTTTAGCGTCGGATTGAAAAATGGGCAATCGCAATGATGCGCCTCCTACCACGCATCCGTGCGGAAAGGCTGCGCAGGCAACCCATCTTGATTGAACAAATTCGCCCACTGGAAGGCACTGCTCCACGCATAGCGCACGGCGGCAGGCTGCGGCACGTCCTTGCTGGAAACCACGACGCTGTTGCCTTCGATGCTGGCATCGGCCCAGACGAATTTTTTGTCCGCCCCGGCGATCATGAAGCCCTGGAGCTTGTCGCCGTTCTTGAAGGCGAGGCCTTTGCCCGTGTGCTTGAACTTCAGCGTCACCTTGCCACCGGCGGTGCTGTGGGAGGCAAGCTGCGGGCCGAGGTATTCGTTGCCTTTGTCATACGCCACCGCCTGCGCCACCTGCACGGCACGCGCGCCGTAGCCGGACTTGTTCGGCGGATGGATGCCGTTGCCGAGGTCGCTGCTGATGACCATGTGCGTGTTCGGATACTTCATGATCTGCTCAAAGGCGACGTGCGAGTATTCGCGGTCGGGATTGTTCGGGATCGTCTTCGGCAATACCGCGAACTTCTCCGCCAGACGGTTCATCGGCTGCGAGTAATCAAAGGCGCAGCCGCCACCGCTGGGCTTCTGCACATAGAGAAAAGGGAAATCGCCCTGGGTCCAAGCCTTGCGCCAGCCACCGATCAGCGCGCCCATGAGCGTCACTTGATCCACACCCACGATGTTCGTGCGGCTCTCGCCCTGATCCCACAGCACGCCTTTGATGCCATAGCCGACGTAGGGGCGAACGTACAGCTCAAAGAGCTGCCCGACCTTGCCGCCGTTCGTCTCGCCGGGTTTCCCGGGAAGCTGCGGAGCACGCGGACCGCGGGGCGCGGGTTTGCCCTCCTTCTTCGCGGCTTCGGCCAGCGGTTTCCATGCGGCGAGATCAGCTTCGTACTTGGCCTTGTCGGTTTCATACTTCGCCAGCAGCGCGGCGTGGTCATAGGTCGGGGCGAACTTCTTCACCGCCTCGGCGCACGCGGCATCGCTGCGATACATCTCCTCGCTCAACCAGAAGCCAGAAGGCGTGCCACCGACCGCGCCGACCATCAAACCGACCGGCACGTCGATCTCCTTCTGCAACGCGAAACCAAACGAGAACAGCAGCGCGCTGAACTTCGGATTCGTCTCCGGTGTGGCCTGTTCCCACGTCGCGTTGGCGTCTTTGCGCAGCAGGCGGAGGTGCGGATAGGATTGCTTCGAGGCGGCGTCGAGCACGGGATCGTCCTTGGTGTAGCTCGCCACGACCATGTCCATGTTCGACTGCCCGGAGCCGACCCACACATCCCCCACGAGCACATCGTCGATCTTCTGACTGCCAATCGTCAACGTGCGCGGCTCGGTGCTGGCCTTGAGCGCATCCAGTTTCACACGCCATGCGCCCTTGTCATCAGCCGTGGCCGATTTCGTCTGTCCGGCGAAGGAAACCTCCACCTTCTCTCCTGGAGCCGCCGTTCCCCACACCGGCACGGCCATGCCACGTTGCAGCACCATGTGCGGCGTGAATACTTTGGACAATTTCACCTCGGCATGCAGCGCGGAGGTCAGCAGAAGGAGTGAGAGGAGAGTGAGAGACGATTTCATGAGGGAAGCCATTACGAGCGCCTTCACCCGATCTTCCCATCATCAAACACCCACGCCAAATCTCCACGCCAGGATGCGGCTCTTCTTCTGGCCCTGTGCCATGTCGATGATCTTCACCTCACTCGCTTTGACCTGCCGCAGCGTCTTTTCGAGGCGCGGCAGATGCTCGCTTTTGGAAACCAGCGTCGTGAACCACCCACAGCTCTGCGCAAAGACCACGCTCTCCTCGATCATGCGGCGGATAAAGGCCACTTCGCCGCCCTCGCACCACAACTCGCCTGCTTTGCCGCCAAAATTAAGCACCTCCTTCTTCCCGCCAAGGTTGCGCAGCTTGCGCTGGGTTCCTGCTGCCGCTTCCGCTGCCGAGGCATGAAACGGCGGATTGCACATCGTCAGGTCAAAGCGCTCTCCTTCTTGGAAGATGCCGTGAAAGCACTGCATCGCGGACTTTTGCAGCCGGCACTCGATCAAGTCCGCAACGCTGGGATTGCTGGCAACGATCTTCTTCGCCCAACGCAGTGCCACTGCATCCATCTCCGCACCGACAAAGCTCCAGCCATACTCACTGGCCCCGATCAGCGGGTAGATGCAGTTCGCGCCCGTGCCGATGTCGAGCACGCGCACTTCGGAGCCACGCTGCAGAAAAATCAGATCCGCCAGATAATGCAGGTAGTCGCTGCGACCCGGAATCGGCGGACAGAGATAACCGGGTGGGATGTCCCAATGCTGCAAACCATACGCATGCTTCAACAATGCCTGATTCAGCGCCTTCACCGCCTGCGAATCGGCGTAATCAATGCTGTCATCGCCATGCGCGTTCGGTTTCACAAAAGCGGCCAGTGCTGGACTGCACGCGATGAGCTGTGGGAAGTCGTAGCGCGTGCGGAATCGGTTTCGCGGGTGCAGTCCACTCTTCGTGTCTGCGCTCATCGTTTCCCACCTCCTGGCGGCGTGCGGTCATCGCCGAAGTATTTCTCGCTTCGGTAGCGCAGCCACACCCGCAGCTCCTGCGGCACCTTCTCGCGTTCCACCTCGCTCAATGACTCGTAGAGCGCCATCGCCTTCTCACGCTCGCCCCGGCAGGCGCGGTTGTTGTGCGCGTCCCAGTAGCTCCGCGCCACGCGGATACGACGGCACACCTCTTTGATGAGAGCGGCACCGGTGAGCGGCTTGGCGTTGGCTTTCTTCTTCGCGGGCATGGATGCGCTCAGATAAACGAAAAGGCTCGGAAAAGCGAGGGCGGTGGCGATTCACATTGCCGTGCGACCTGTGGCTCGGGTAAACAAGCAGCATGCACACGCGCTTGTTGGTTGGGATCATGTTCTTCGTCAGCGTCGGCTTTTGGCCGGGAGCCAGGGCGCAGGATGCCGCGAACAAGGTTGTCGTGACGATCACGACCGTGAAGGAAAGCGACTGGCAGCGCGAAATGACCAACGTCACGAGCAAGACGGCGCTGCGCGAGCGCTTGCAGGCACGGACGCTGGTGGAATTGACCGGTGAGTTGAAGAACAGCGGGGAAACCGTCCTGCGTGCCGGCCAGGAGCGCGGCATCGTCACGCAATGGGACTTTGCGGAGGACAGCAATGATGTTGTTGCCGAGAAAACAATCCAGGAACTCATCGGCACTGAAGTGCGCCTGAAGAAAGTGCCGCCCACGGCAGATGCCAACGAACCACGGCTGGGCATCGCCTTGACGCATGATCTCCAGCCGCCGCAGTTGCAGTCGATGACTTATGCCACCGCGGCCACGGGTGCGGAGCGTGACAAGCTCAGCGTGACGGCACCCCGTTTCGACCGCTTGCGCTGGCAGGGCGAGGTGCTGCCGTCGAAGGACGAGCGCCTGCTCACCAGCTTCCTGCCTGCTGGCGATGCGGATACGCGGATCGCCGTGTTTATTCAAGGCGGCGGCGACAGCAGTCGGTCGGCGGCGCTGGAAATTCAGCAGACGATTTATCGCGTGCCTGAGATGGACATGATCGAGTGGCTAATGGATGGCACGCCGAGCGATGCGGTGTTGGTGAAGCGAATGCAGGATGCCGTGACAACCGGACGCGCCAGCGTTGTCTCGCGCCTCACCAGTTCAGCAGTGCATGGCATTCGCACCCAGGCACAAGCCGGTTCCGAATGGTGGCTGCCGTCGGAGATGTGCCCGAACTATGACCTGCTATACCAACTGCCCGCCAGCTTTGAAACAGCCCTGTCTGGCACCCGGCTGGAGTTTCAGGTCGCCGCTGCCGAGATCATGTTTAAAAGCAGCTTTGCGCAGCGTGCTCCGCTGGCCGTGAAGTGGCCCACCTCGTGGCTGCATGTGTATGATCGCAAGACCTCCAAGCCCACCGGCAAGGCGATTCACGGCTGGATGGACTGGCATGACCGTTTTGAGCAGGAGATCATCGCGGAGGTCGCGTTCCGCGATGATTCACCGCATCTCGTCGCCATGCTGCCGCCGGCGGATCAGACCTGGGGCGCGGAGCGCACAGGACGCTGGCTGGACGTCACCGTGCTGCAGCAGATGCAGGGCGAGACCAAGCCTGCACCCCGGTCGCAGCCATCTCCAGATCTCTTGGCTCCTGCGGACCCCTTTGCCCCGCCGGGTCCCTTTTCCCCGTCGGCACGGTCGCCTCTCCAGCCGCCGCTGCTGGTGCTTGGCATCGCCTTGGACCATGACCAAGCGCAGGCCCTGCTGGCCACCCGCCAGCCGGAGAAAGATGAAACGCTGCTGCGTGAATTGGTGGCACGGGTGCGGCGTGGCGAAGCCCATGTGGTGACATGCGTGCTGTCGGCCCATGAAAAAGGCGGAGTCCGAAGGCGGCTGGTCAGCGCACGCCAGCATGTTTACCCCACGGAGATGCCCAGCATTCCCTCCGCGTGGGCGATGATGCCGGTCGGCACCCGTGTGGAGCTGGACGGCGCAGGCATGGATCTCAGGCAGGACTTGGCACCACCCGCCCGCACGGAGTGGAAACTCGCGCGGGATGTGCCGCAGGCCATCATGTGGGAGCCGCGCTTTCGGACGCTCTCCATCCGCAGCGCCGCTGCTGGTTACGCCTCCCCCGGCACCCATCTGTGCGCAGTCACCGACATTCCCGCCGTCATGTCCGGTGGCGATCTGCCGGAGCATGAAACCGTGTTCTTGTTCACGCATCGGCCTGCCGACGGCACCACGGCCGCGAAGAAAGCCATTCCATCCGATTTCGAGGTCGAAGCCCTGATCTTCGAGATCCCGGCGAGTGACGCCGAGGACTGGCAGGCGGTGACGACCGATGAATTCGCCGCCTTCACCCAGCAGCGCCTCAAGCAAGGCACCGCCAAACTTCAGTCGCACAGCCTGCTGCGCGTGCAGGCCGGAATCCGTGGCACCCTGCAAGTGGCGGAGGAGTACATGACCGCCACCGAGTTCGATCCGCCAGAACCCCAGGCCCCCTTCCGCATGCGGCCCACCGCGCTGGAGACACTCCACGTCGGACTGCAATTCGAGGTCGAGGTGGCCGAGGAATCCGGCCACAGCGCCAGTCTGAGCATCCACCTCAAGCACTCCACCGCCAAACCCATCGAGCCCGGCCTGGAGCAGACCCTCAAAATCGCCGCCAGCGGCCATGAACGCTATCCCGGCGCGAAACACGAGTTCGAAGAATGGCGCGGCGACGCCCTCCGCTCCCCTCCCGGCACCGTCCACTGCCTCGGCCTCTCCGTGCCACCCGGCGGCGGCGTGGTCAGCACGCGCATCGCCTTTGTCCGCGTGCGTCCGGCTCAGTAGGATGGTCTTTGGACAGAATGCGGCTGTTGCGTGGCATGAAATGCCCAGAGATTATTTGTCGATTATTTGCACCCTGACCGCGGCTTCCACTCACTCCGCATCTTCCTGCGGGGGTGAAGCGATGGCCTGCTCCGCCACTGCGCGCGTGACAATCGAATACCTCCAACTGTAATGGGAATACAAAAACGAAGTGCCGCCATCCCGATTCGTCAGTGTGGACAAAATTCGGAAAATGGTCCCGATCGGATGTTTCTCCCTCATCGTGGACGAGCACTCCACATTCATATCTGTCGAGAATCCCTGTCCTGCCAGCGGGCGCGCCCTGACGGAATGACATGAGCCGCTGCCAGAGAATGGGTATGTCTCAATGAATACCGTGCGGTAAGAAGTGGTGCTCATCTCAGGATTCAGTATGCTCCGCGAGTAAAATTAACGCTTCGATTTGGCGGCGAGGCTTCATTTCTGATCGAAGGACCGATCCCAAGGCGCGCCTGTCCAGACGCTGCTGTGTGGCAACTCCTGGTGCTGTGTCTTCGGGTGCCTGACTGTGACAGGACACTGGCCTAACTTTTTGATGCAGTAGTTCTCTGCATCCATGTGTGTCGCGAACGTCTTCAAGCATTCTCCGTTAACTATGACCACCCAGCGTATTTGCTTGCGGTCAAACCGAAGTGTCAGCCGGTGCAGGGGAGGATCTGGCTGCTGTGATTTATGTTTCATATGAAAGCGCAACACCGGATTTTCAGCATTCTTACCTGATATGGTTCTGAAACGGAAGGATTTTCTGACCACCAAGTTTCCTCCTCACTTTTCTTTATCCTTTGCACCGGCTCATCATCGCGCCTCAACGCCTGAATGTTGCGTTTGAACCGAAAATCGGTGAGTGGTGACTCAGCACAGCCACCTTCTGACAATGCGCAGCGGATATTCACTCATTAACCACAGGCCATCGGCAGTGCCCCTCTACCGAGACCTTGGTGACGCTTTGGACTCCGTTGGAACGGGGACGTTGATCCAATACCAAGATGAACATTTGATGATCTCTTGCGCTCACTGCTTTGATAAGGAGGGCGCGCACAATCTGTTTGTGGGTGGTAATCAGGTGTTTCACATCGACCGATCAGTTCTTACAACCCAACTTCCACCTGGAGTCGACCGCGTGAATGATCCGGTGGATTTTGCGGTCGTTTTGCTCCAGCCAAACGAGGTCGCAAACCTCTCTGCGCGGACATTATTTATTCCAGAAGGTGCCATCGAAGGTCCGATGGCAGAAGATTTGTCCGATGATTTTGGAGTGTTTGGGTTTCTAGGACATCATAATGAGGTGGACACGGTTAACGGAACCCTTGAAGCAAATGCGGTAGAATTTCCCGCAAAGAAGACCCACAAGTTTCAAACTCGGCAAACTCGGGCGCATCCGACCTGGTATTTGCCATTGATGTTTGAGCCGGGAGAAATCAAAAAGAGCCTGCCACCAAACTTTGATATTAGACGACTAGGGGGTATGAGTGGCGGCCCGATTTTTCGATACTCGAATGATGGTTTGCGTTCGCTGGCAGGGATTGCCATCGAACACCATCCCAGTCGGAAGCGACAAGTACTGCTTGGACTGAGGTCTTGTGTAATTCGCAATCTCTTGACTCGTTGGTGGCCGAAGATCGGCCAGTCAGCATCTTCAAACGCCTCAACTTTGCCGCAAGGGTCGAATATTCACTCAACCAGCAGTTCCGCTTGATGCATGCACCTGCCCACTTCTAAATCAGCTCCCATTCATGCCCGACGAAAAGCTGCCACTCATACTCCATCCTGGCAGCGGCCTTGCGCTTGCGCGGCCACAGGGCGGACGGATTGTGGCGGAGATGGTGAGCGGGGCGTTGGCTTTGTCACGAACCGCCGAGAATGCGAGCGCGGCACTGGTTGCCCGATTCAGGATCGGCGAACATGAATTATGCGAGCCCGATTATCGGCAGATTTTGCTTTGGGCGACAGCTCTTGAATTGGAGCCTGAGACGGTGATGGATCGGCTTATTCCAAAACCAAACACACAATTGGATCGGCTTATTCCGAAACCAATCACACAATTTGCGAACGGGCGTATCTTACGGCTTGGCTGGGATATGCTTTTGATGCCGCTGAAGTCCTTTGAATGGGTGAATGGGCTTGTGATTCAATCCATCAAATTCCATGTGGAGTGGGGATATATGCCGGTGGCACAACACTTGTTTCTTCCGCTGCCGGATCTTCAAGATCTGTCATGTGACACCATGGGCCTATTCAGCCTGGATCTCTCAACCGTTCCACAGCTAAACTACCTATCATGTACCAGCAACTATCTCACGAAACTGGATCTCTCATCCGTTCCGATGCTCAAGCAACTATACTGCTTTACAAACAGACTGACTTCGCTCGATCTTTCTGTGGTTCCTCAGCTCTTGGAGCTGGGGTGCGGTCACAATGAACTGCGTTCGCTTGAACTCGCCGCCGTTCCGTTGCTCACGGAGCTGTGGTGCGATTTCAATCAACTGCGTTCGCTTGACCTCTCTGTCGTTCCGTTGCTCACGAGGTTGTCGTGCAGCAGCAATCAACTGCGTTCGCTTGATCTCTCTGCTGTTCCTCAGCTCACATCGCTGTGTTACAGCAATAGTCCCCAACTCACCGAACTAGACTTCGCAGATGTTCCTCTACTCACAGAACTTGAATGCGATAGAAACCAACTCACTTTGCTTGATCTGTCCGCACTTCCATTGCTCACGGAGTTGTCGTGCGGCCACAATCAACTGCGCTCGCTTGATCTTTCTGTCGTTCCCTTGCTCACGAGGCTGTCGTGCAGCCACAATCACCTGCGTACTCTTGATCTCTCCCCTGTTCCGCTGCTCTCAAACCTATTCTGTGAAAACAACCAATTCACCGAATTGGACATCCGTCCGTTGGGTAAATTGGAAAATCTCTCTTACGACAAGGACAAAACCCGCCTGATCCAACGCCCCGACCAGCACTTCTGATCATGCAGCACACCGACTGGATCATCCTCGACACCGAAACGACCGGTTTTGCCGCACCGATTCACGTCGTGGAGCTGGCAGCGCAACGGATGCGGGGCTGGGAACCCATCGGTGAGCCGTTCCGCAAGCTGCTCAACCAAAACGTGGACATCCCGCCGGACGCCGCGCGCGTGCATGGCTACACCCGCGAAATCCTGGAACGCGACGGTGAGCCTGCGGCTGCGGTCCATGCCGCCTTTGCTGACTATGTGAACGGCCTCCCCCTCGTCGCCTACAACCTCGACTACGACCTGGAGCAGGTGCTCAAGCCGGAGTGGGCACGTTTGAAGATCGCGCCCATCGGCAGTGCTGGCTTTTGCGCGCTGCGTCTGGCTCATCGTCTGCTTGATCCGGTGCCTGCGGGCAACTGCAAGCTGGAAACCCTGCGGCAGTATTACCATCTGCCAGAGCGCGGCGCGCACAGTGCTTTGGGTGATGTACTAACGGTGGCAGATTTATTTACGCAGGTTCTCTGCCTCATCGCCAAACAGCGCGGATTGGATACCTGGGAGAAGCTGGCCGACTACGCACATGAGGAATGGTATCCCTCGCGTCTGACCTTCGGGAAGCACAAGGGCAAGTCCATCCACGATGCGCGCAAGAATCCCGAACTGCGCGAGTGGCTGGAATGGCTGGCGGGTTCCACCAATGCGAAAAGCGCGGGCATGGGCCGCTGGTATCTGCGCGAACTTGAAAAAGGGCCGCGCGATGCGGACGAGGCGCTATTTGTTGCCACCGAGGACGATGAAGCCAGCCCGGATGCCGAGACGCACGCCGAAGGGATCATCATCTACGTTCACCCCAGCTTGCAGCGGCTGCGTGGCCTGATCGCCACCTCTCGCGCCCGTCTTGCAGAGTTGGAAGCCGCCTACACGTCTGAGAAGAACCACGTCACCGCGCTGCACGCCAGGGTGTTCCAGCGCTTGCGGCGACATTTTGAAGAACGCGATCGACTGCGGCTGGTGGTGAGCTATCGCCGCACCTTTCTCAACACCCTGCTCAGTGAGGGCGAGGAAGAAGCGGAACGGGTGCGTGATGAATACAATGAGGCCGATGCCCGCACCCAGCAGGAATACAAGGACACAGAAGCCGAAATGGAATCCAAGCGGCGGCTGTCCGACGAGGAGGAATCCGAGGTGAAGATCCTGTGGCGCAAGCTGGTGAAGCTGTTTCACCCGGACCGCTTCGCGGATGATCCTGAGAAGCAGACGACCTACACTAAGCTGACGGAAGCCATCAACACGGCCAAAGACAGCGGCGATCTGGAGACGCTGCGACAGATTGCCGATGATCCCGCCGGCTACATCCTGCGCCAGGGCTGGACGGCGATTGATCTCGGTGACACGGACGAACTCGACCAACTGCAAAAGCTCCTCCACAGCCTGGAGGCCGAAATTATTGCCGTCATCGAAGCCACCGCTGCGCTCAAAGAAAGCACCAGCTACGAGTTGTATCAGATCATCGAACAGGAGCCGGAAGCGTTTGACCAGATCATTGCGAAGCAGGCTGAAGGCATCTCCCAGGAAGTAGAACAGCTCAAGGCGGAGGCGGAACGGCTGAAGGAGGAGATCATCGAACTAAGCGGTGATGAGGCATCAGTGCCTGGATGATCTATTCCCGCTGTTTCGTAGCGCCTCGATTCCAATACCATAGAAGCGCCGCACCTGTGGCAACGTCCATGCATGCCCAGACCGCTTTGGTGAAATGCATGGGGCGAATGGGATTAAACAGCAGAGCCATCCCAATCAAGAGCCACCGCATAACGCCCTTTTCCGTCTTCCACGATTCTACCAGCGCCCAGACAGCCCAGGAACAGACCACGACCCGCAAGAACTGATAGTAGCCGTAAGGCAACGATGCTGCACCGATGAAAGCAGCCACGGCTACCAAAGGGGCAAGGCGATGAGGTTGCATGGTGTTCGTTGGGTTACTCCAAACGGAAGTGCCCAGCAAGCGGCTGGCCCTGAAATCTCAACAACCCCGCCTCCAGTCGCAACAAGGGGTGGATTCAGCCTCCTTTTCTCAAAGATGAGCTCATGTTTGCCGAATATGACCTCATATCTTGGTCAGTATGACCCCATATCGCGGGCAATATGACCCCATATCGCGGGCAACATGACCCCATATCGCGGGCAACATGACCCCATATCGTGGGCAACATGACCCCATATCGTGGGCAACATGACCCCATATCGTGGGCAACATGACCCCATGTCGAGGGCAACATGACCCCATGTCGAGGGCAACATGACCCCATATCGTGGGCAACATGACCCCATGTCGTGGGCAATATGACCTCACATCATGGGCAACATAACCTCACATCGTGGCCAGAGTGTTCAGGAGAGACGATAGAGACCAGGGAAGGCCGCCACGACTGGGTGCGTAGTTTCGTCATGCCGCTCCGCTCGTTTCTGCTCGTTGTCCTGCTCACCCAACCAGTCCTCGCACAAACCGGCACGGTTCCCGCCGATCGTCCGCGATCACGTCCCCCATCGGCGCTGACCGGCTGGGCAGACTGGGAGAAGGGCGAGGCATTGCTGAAGCGCATCCAGGTGCCGCCTGCGCCGGTGCTTTCGGCAGAAGACGAAGCGAAGACGTTCAAGCTGGCACCGGGCTACCGCGCGGAGCTGGTGGCGTGTGAGCCGATGGTGCAGTGCCCGATCTTCTTTGAGTTTGATCCCGCGGGGCGCATCTGGGTGGTCGAATACCAAGGCTACATGCGCGATGTGCAGGGCAGCGGCGAGGGCGATCCGATCTGCCGCGTGGTGGTGCTGGAGGACACGGATGGTGATGGCAAGGCGGACAAGAGCACGGTGTTTCTCGACAAGCTGGTGATGCCGCGCAGTTTTGCCTTCGTGAAGGGCGGCATCCTGCTCCAGGAGCCACCGAAGCTGTGGTTCTGCGAGGACAAAGATGGCGATCTGCGCTGCGACCAGCGCACCGAAGTCGGCACGATGGGCGTGGGTGGGAATCCGCAGCACACGGCGAATGGCTTGCGCCGAGGCATCGACAACTGGCTGCACTGCGCGGACTGGCCGCATCGCTATCAATGGCAGGACGGCAAACTCATCGACGAGCCGACGCTGCATCGCGGACAATTCGGCGTGAGCTTTGATGAAACGGGTCGCTTCATCTCCTGCTACGAAAACAGCGCCATGCACATGGACCTGCTCCCGGCGGAGGTGATCCTGCGGCATCCGAATCTGGCGAAGCTGGCTCAGCGTGGCGGTCGTGGCAGCTTCGGCGTGAATGTGAACGTGGCAAAGGACGCGGCGGAGTGCTTTCCCATCCGCGTGACACCGGCGGTGACGCTCGGGGCCCTGGAGCTGCGCGATGATGGCCGCCTGCGCACCTACACCATCGTGTCCGGCACCTGCTACTACGATGGGGATCAGTTTCCACCAGAGATGCACGGCAACGTGTTCGTGCCGGACTCGGCGGGACATTTGGTCGGCACGTTGAAGCTCACGAAGGGCATCGCTCCACAAGCGACGCGCTTCTTTCCGCCTGAACAGGAGTTGATCGCCAGCACCGACGAGCGTTTCCGCCCGGTGAATGCCCGCGTCGGTCCCGATGGCGCGCTTTATCTTGCCGACATGTATCACGGCATCATCGAGCACGTTATTTTCATCGTGCCGTGGCTGACGAAGCAGATCGAGCAGCGCAAACTCTACGAAGGCAATGATCACGGGCGCATCTGGCGGATCGTGAGTGACACGCCGAGGGCGGAGGGCAAAGAGCGGAGAGTCGGAATGGAGAAATGGAGTGATGGAGAGTTGGTGGAAGCGCTCGGACATCCGAATGGGTGGCAGCGGAACACGGCGCAGCGGCTGCTGGTGGAGCGCGGAGATGCAGCGGCGGTGCCGCTGCTGGAGAAGGTGATTCAAAAGGTGAATCCACCGGCCATGCAGATGTTGCATGCGCTTTGGACACTGGATGGTCTGAAGGCCTTGAAAGAGGAGCACCTCGTCATGGCCGTCATTCATGAGGATGTGCGAGTGCGGGCTGCGGTAGCCCGCTTCAGCAGAGGACGGCTCTATTCCTTGTTGAACCCAGATGAAGATCCTCTCGTGAAGCTCCACGCCGCCTTGGCGATCAGCGCGAAGGGGGATCGCAAGACGCTGCCGCTCCTTGCTGAGCATCTGACGCATCATGAGGATGACTTGAACCGCATCGCGGTGATGACGGGGCTGCATGGCGCGGAGACGGCGATGCTGGATCTGCTGCTGAAACGTGAGGATTGGCAGAAGGAGTCGGCACATCGGCGCGAGACGCTGCGATTGCTCACCCAACTCATCTGCATGGACGATCAGCATGGTGCGGTAGTCACTCGCATCGAGCGAGTGGCGAACTGGCAGCGCGAGGCGCTGGTGGATGGCCTTCTGGCGACACAACCGAATGATCCACGCCAGATCAAGCCGGTGACGCTGACGGAGAAACCGAAGTTTCTCGATGAACTGGCCACGAATCGCGAGATTGCTGCGCGTGAACGGCTCCAGCGTCTGCGCATGTGCCTGACGTGGCCGGGTGCGGAGAACGTGGTGACTTTGAACCGCAAGCAACCGCTGAGCGCTGCCGCGCAGAAGCAGATCGAGCGTGGTGCGCTGGTGTATCAAAGCGTGTGCGGTCTTTGTCATCAACCGACCGGCTACGGCATCCCCAACGTGGCACCGCCGTTGGCGGAGAGCGAGTGGGCCACGGGCGAGCCGGAGCGGCTCATCCGCATCGCTTTGCATGGCTTGTATGGTGAGATCGAGGTGAACCGGCAGAAGTGGAACCTTGCCATGCCCGGCCAGGGCGCGAATCCGGCGCTGGATGACTCGAAGCTGGCCGATGTGCTCAGCTATGTGCGCAATGCCTGGGGCAATGAAGCGAGTGTCATTGAATTCGCTCAAGTGGCGGCGGTGCGTGAGCAGACCAAGACACGCAAGATGCCCTGGACGGCGGACACGCTCATGCAGGTGGATGTGAAAGACGGCAACGCGATCCAGGCCGATGCGGATGGCGTTTTGCTGCTTCCTGCCAGCGCGGCGAAGACCTACGGCCAGAAACTGGCCTATCGTCCCTCGCTGAATGTGCTCGCGCCCTGGCGCATCGACACGGACATGGCGGAGTGGTTGATCCGAGTGCCGACAGAGGGGGACTACGAGGTGCTGGTGACCTTGGCGGCAGATGAAGCCTCCGCTGGCGACGCGTATGTCGTCGAGGCCGAAAACGCGAGTGTGAAAGGTGTGGTGCAGGCCACGGGCGGCTATGAGAGCTTCAAAGAGCAGTCAGCGGGCACGATCAAGCTCAAGGCGGGTGTGCAATCCCTGCTGATGCGGCCGGAAGGAGCGTTGAAGCAGGAACTGGCGGATGTGCGGGCAGTGAGGCTGAGGCGGAAATGATGAACAGGCTTTACAGAGATGGGGTGGCCAGATCAAAATGGCTGACATGAAAAGAGTCCGATTGATGCTTTTGGCCGTCGCGTGGATTGCCAGCCCGGAGGCCGTTGATGCGCAAGTGGAGCAGCCTGCCGCCGCCACAGGAAACAAGCCGGCGATCCGCGTGCTGCTGGAGACGATGCACCATGAGGCCACCCTGAAGGACCTGCGCTTCAATTTCAGCCAGCTCATTCTGAAGACCGTGCTGGGCGAGGAGGGGGCGCTGGTGGAGGACTCCGCGACGGTGTTTGGCAGCCCCGAGAACCTGAGCAAGGAGGGACTGAAGCCCTATGATCTGATCATTCTGAATGGCAGGCTGAGCGGCAACATGACCCCGCAGGCCTTCTCACCCGAGATGCTCAAGCTGCTGGAGGACCATGTGTTTCGCGGTGGTTTCTTGTTGGTGATCGCCGGCAGTGCCGAACTTGGAAAAGGAGAAGCCCTGCCCTTTTACAATCCGCTGCTGACGCAGTTCGGCATGACCTTCAATGACCGGCCGGCGACGGTGCCAGGGACACAAATCCGCCCGTCCCAGTTGGAGCAGGATCGCGAGCATCCGCTGCTGCATGAGCTGGAAATGCTTTACCCATGTCATGGGACGACCTTGAAGCTGACGAATCGCAAAGCGCTCGCGCTGGCCTTCCTCGGCGACGAGCCCTGTCTGGCCGTGGTGCCGCATGGGTTTGGCTGGGTGATCGCGCTGGGTGGCGGCAGCGGCTGGATGAATCAGGGCATGGACCCCCAGAGACGGCCCAAAGCAAACTTCGCCGAGGCGAACCAGCAATTCGTTCGCAATCTGGTGCTGCTGGTGGGCGCGGTGCGGAAAGGTGTCAGGCGCTAAGGCCGGAAACACCCGCCGGGCAGAATACTCGTCCTCCCGGGTTGCCTTGGCCGGTTCTCCGGTCTATCTCGGCGCGTGGAAGATACCGACTACAAAGTCAGACTTGAGATTTTCGAAGGCCCTCTGGACCTCCTTTTGTACCTGATCAAAAAGGAGGAGATCGACATTTATAACGTGTCGCTGGAGCGCATCACGCGGCAGTACCTCGATTACATCGACACGTTCAAAGCGCTGAACATCGAGCTGGCGAGCGAGTTCATCGTGATGGCGGCCAATTTGATGTACATCAAGAGCCGCGAACTGCTGCCGCAGGACGTGCAGCCGCCGGAAGAAGACGCCGAGGAGGATGATCCGCGCTGGGAGCTGATCCGGCAGCTCATGGAGTACAAGAAATTCAAGGAGGCCGCCCAGTTCCTCGGCGTGCAGGAGGTGAAGGGCGATGAATTGTTCGTCACGACGCCAGAACTGCCCGATCTCGACGCCCCGGTGGAGACGCTGGGCCAGGTGGGCATCTTTGACCTGATCCGCGCCTTCCAGCGCATCCTGAAGCGCTTCGAGAACGCGAGCGACTTCCGCGAGATCGTCAATGACCGCTACACGGTGGCCGACAAGATCGAGTACCTGCTCAACATCATGCCGGTGGGCGGCAAGATGAAGTTTGAGGAGCTGTTCACCGATGCCGCCAGCCGTGGAGAGGTGATCGTGACTTTCCTGGCGATGCTGGAGCTGATCAAACTCAACCACCTGCAAGTGGAGCAGGAGCAGTTGCTGGGCGAGATCGTCGTGGTGCGGCCTGCGGTGTAGGATTCAGGGTTGGAATCAGTCTTGGACTCAATTATCGACCGGACGCCTCGGCATGTTGTCGAAAACAGTGCTGACATCATCCTGAATGATCCAGCGGATGCTGTCATCCACGTTGGAAACCGTGAAGTTCCAGCTCTCTCTCCTGTCCACCAACTTCCCGTCCTCAGCGGGAGGATTGAAAGTCCAGCTCTCCACAGCCTGGATTGCGGCCTTCACCGCATGCATTCTCCAGTCACTAGCTTCGTACTGACCTCCTTTCAATTCCCTGGTCCAGTGCTTCTCCACGGACGCTTTGCCTTCCGGGGATATGGTAAAATCCAGACGAAACTTAGCCTGTTTGCCTTGCCATTGAAAATCTTGGGGAAGTTGAGGACTGACGAACATTTTCACCTCGCCTCCAGACCAGACAGGCGTGACCTCCGGGGTTTTCCCGCCATCAACGAGCAGAAATGGCCAAAATCGTTTCATGCTGCCGCTCTCAAAAGCCCCGCCACGGTCGCCCATCACGAACCCGTCTCCGTCTTTATGCGCATACAGCCTCATTTTCCCGAGTTCGTTCGAAAACCTCATATCCGGCCACTTGGCAACATACCCCTTTAGAGCAATCGAAACACTTCCATCCTTGGCCACCTGATAAGTTCCCCGGTAGCCTGCAATGCCGACTCCATACTCTCCCAGCACGACCTTTCCATCCGGCTCGAAGCTGATGACTGAGTCCGAATCCATACCATACATTTTGCCGTCGCGTGAGACAAACACCACTGTCTTTCCAGCATCATGTCTTTGGGAAATGAAATTCACAACCTCGCTCCTTTGCAGAAATTTGGGAGGCGCAGAACGCTGCTGGGCAGCGCATGGCAGGGCAATGGCGAAGATCAAAAGGAGGTGTTTGTACATGGCATACTTTTGCTGGATGAGCTGCAGCATGCCTAGCATGCTTGCATCCTGAGCTTATTTCACCCCATACGGGTGTGGCGTGTAAAGTTAAACCTACTTCCCCTTCGCCACCGCAGGAGCAGGCGGAGCCACGCGGCTGAGCTTTGTGGCCGTGCCGAGCAGCCAGAACAGGCCGCCGATGCTGCCGATCAGGGCAAGCGCGGCCACCACGGTCCAAAGGCCGGGGAGAAGCGGTTTGCGGAAGCGGCGGCGTCTTGCCATCAGGAAATGTGACACGGCTTGCCGCACTGTGCCAGCGCGGCTATGATCGAAGATGCTTCCCTGGCTCAACAACGACCACTTTCCCCTCTATCTGGCCCCCATGGCCGGGGTGACGGACGTGATCTTCCGCCGTTTGTGCAAAGAACAGGGCGCGGATGTGATGGTGACCGAGTTCGTCAGCGCCGAGGGCATCCTGCAACGCGATGACCGCACGCGGCACTACACGGACTTCGATGACGAGCAGCGCCCGCTCGGTGTGCAGCTATTCGGCTCCGACGGCGTGCGCATGGGTGAAGCCGCGCGGAAAATCATCGACTGGAAGCAGCCGGACTTCATCGACATCAATTTCGGCTGCCCGGTAAACAAGGTGGTGGCAAAGAACGGCGGCTCCTCGCTGCTCAAAGACTGCCCACTGCTGGCCAGCGTGGCGCGTGAGGTGGCCAAGGCGGTGCCTATTCCCGTCACTGCGAAGATGCGCATCGGCTGGGACGCGGATCATGTGAATGCCGTCGAAGTGGCCCGCATCCTCGAAGACTGCGGCATGCAGGCCATCGCCGTGCATGGCCGCACACGGGCGCAAGGTTACACCGGCCTCGCCGACTGGGATGTCATCGGACAGGTGGCCGACGCAGTGAAGATTCCGGTTATCGGCAATGGTGACATCGCCAGCGGTCTTGACGTGGAGATTCGTCGCGCTCAAACGAACGTGAAGGGCATCATGATCGGCCGCGCCGCGATGGCGAACCCGTGGGTGTTCAAAGAAGCGAAGCATTACCTCGCCACCGGCACGCATTCGCCGCACGCCAGCGTCGAAGAGCGCTTCAACTTCATGCGCAGGCACTGCAAGCTGGCCATCGAGCGCAACGTGCGCATGGAAGAGCAACAAACGATGCGCTCCATGCGCAACCGCCTCATGAACTACACGAAGTCGATTCCCGGCGGCAAATGGCTGCGCCAGCACTTCTCACAGATCGGCAGCGTGATGCAGTTGGAGGATATTTTTGCCTCGTATCTCGATCATCAGGCCACGCACAGCCACGAACACGCTTCTCAAGACTCCCCTTCCCTCGCATGACGTTCTCCAATCCCTGGTTCATCGCCGCCCTCGTCGGCGTTCTCGGTCTGTTTCATCTCGAAATCATCGCCACGTTTCTGAACCTCGCGCAGTTCCGCCATGCGCTGCCGCAGCGGTTGAAGGAGATCTTTTCGGACGAAACGGTGCAGAAGGCCGGCGAGTATGCCAGCACGTCAGCGAAGCTCGATCTGCTGCGCAGCACGACCTCGCTGGCAGTGTTGATCGTGTTTTGGTGGAGTGGTGGTTTCGGCTGGCTGGAGCGCTGGAGCGCTGGCTGGGGCTGGAATGCGGTTCAGACCGGTGTCGGCGTGATCGGGTTGCTCATGCTTGGGCAGAATGTGCTGTCCTTGCCTTTCGATGCCTGGGACACGTTCAAGATCGAAGCCGAGTATGGCTTCAACCGCACCACCGTCGGCACTTTCATCAAGGATCGCCTCAAAGGGCTGGCGCTGACCGCATTGCTCGGCGGACCGCTGCTGGCGCTGATCCTGTGGTTTTTCCAGACGCAGGAGCACGCCGTGCTTTACACCTGGCTCACGGTCGCAGGATTCAGTATCGTGATGGCCTGGATTTCGCCACGCCTGCTGATGCCGCTGTTTTTGAAGTTCCAACCACTCAAAGACGGCCCGCTGCGTGAAGCATTGCTGGCGCTGGCCGCACGATTGAAGTTTCCGGTGGTCGATGTGTCGGTGGTGGATGGCTCACGCCGTTCCAGCAAGGCGAACGCCTTTCTCTCCGGCTTCGGCAAGAACAAGCGCATCGCGCTGTTCGACACCCTAATTGAAAAACACACGCAGGCGGAGCTGGAGGCGATCCTGGCGCATGAGATCGGCCATCACAAATGCCGCCATGTGCCGCAGCAGCTCGTGCTGGGTCTGCTGGAAAGTGGGTTGATGTTTTACCTGCTGCATGCCGCGTTGCAGTCGCCAGGCTTCTTCGCTGCGTTTGGCGTCGCCAGCATGCCCTTGGGGCTCGGGTTGGTGCTGTTCAGCATTCTTTACTCTCCCGCCAGCCTGCTTCTGGGCCTGCTCAGTAGCGCCTTGAGCCGAAGGCATGAGTTTCAGGCCGATGCCTTTGCCAAAGCGGCTTGCGGAGCCGAACCATTGATGACAGGTCTAAAAAAACTGTCCGTGGATCATCTGACGCACCCGAATCCGCATGCGCTGACCGTGTGGCTGCATTACTCCCATCCGCCCATCGGCCAAAGGCTGGCGGCGCTGGAGGGGTGAATTGCCATCATCACCGTAGTTTTTTCGCACGTTTGATAAATGTGCCGCCCCAAGGGCGTAGCCTCTCACAACACCCCAAACATACCCATGAAAAGCCCTCTGCGAGCTTCTCTCTTCACACTCGCTTTCACCTCCTACAGCGCCTTGGCACTGGCCAATCCCGCGCCTGCAACTCCAGCCGCACCTGCGTCTGCTCCCGTTGCCGTCGCAGCGCCAGCCGCCACAACTCCGCCAGCCCCGGTGGTGGCTGCGGCGCCTGCCCCCGCTGCTGCTCCTGGAGTCGATTTCATCCGCGATGTGCAGCCCATTTTCGAGAACAAGTGCCTCGAATGCCACAATCCAAACAAGATTAAAGGCAAGCTGCTGATGGACACGGCGGCTGCTCTGCTCAAAGGCGGTGACACTGGCCCAGGACTCGTCGCCGGACAGCCTGACAAGAGTGAAATCGTCAAGCGCATCGCCCTGCCGAAGGATCATGATGACATCATGCCTCCCAAGGGCGGACCGCTGGCCGCGAACGAAGTTGATGTGCTGAAGCGCTGGGTTGCGGAAGGTGCCAAGTGGCCGCAGGGCTTGGTGCTCAACTACAAGACCCCTGAGCAGCGCAAGGCGCTGGCCGAACTGCAAAAGAAGCTGCCCACGCTCAAGCGTCTCGAAATCCTGCCCGGCAGCTATTCTCTGGAAACCAAGCGTGACAGCCACCGCGTCGTCGTCCTCGCCACTTTCCAGGACGCCACCACCAAGGACGTCACCGGTGTCTGCGATCTCAAGATCGCCGACAGCAAGGTCGCCGCGCTCAACAATCTCACTTTGACGCCCGTGGCCGACGCAGGCAGCACGGAAATCATCGCCTCCATCGGCGGGCAGACCGCGAAAGCCGTTGTGACCGTCAAAGACGGCAACAAAGATCGCCTGATCTCCTTCCGCCTCGACTGCATGCCGGTGTTCATGCGCGGTGGTTGCAATCAGGGTGGCTGCCACGGTGCCGCACGCGGCAAGGACGGCTTCCGCACTTCGCTTTTCGGCATGGACCCTGCGGGCGACTTCATTCGCATCACACGCGAGATGCCCGGTCGTCGCATCAACCTCGCCATTCCGGAAGAAAGCAGCCTGATTGAAAAAGCCGTCGGTGCCGTGCCGCACTCCGGCAATCAGGCCTTTGAACCCGACTCCGTTTACAACAAGGCGCTCGTCGAATGGATCACCGCCGGTGCGCCGGATGACAAGCCTGACGTGGCCAAATGCACCGGCATCGAGGTTTATCCGAACCAGATCGTGATGGAAGGCAAGAGTGCCACGCAGCAGATCACCGTCCGCGCCACCTACTCCGACGGCACTGACCGCGACGTGACCAATCTCGCCCTGTTCATGTCGAACAACGACCCGACCGCCAGCATCGACAAGCAAGGCCTTGTCACCTCGGGTGATCGCGGCGCGGCCTTCATGCTCGCCCGTTTCGACGTTTATTCCGTCACCGCCCAGGTTCTCGTCATTCCTGCCCAGCTTCAGTATGAACGTCCGAAACTGGCCGAGACCAACTACATCGACACCTTGGTCAATGAGAACCTGCACAAGCTGCGCATCCTCCCCTCCGGCATCTGCACAGATGAAGAATTCGTGCGCCGTGCCTACATCGACATCGCCGGCATCTACCCGCAGGCCACCGAGATGCGCGCCTTCCTCGCGGATGCCAATCCGAACAAACGTGCCGCCTTGATCGACACACTGCTGGAGCGCAAGGAGTTCACCGAACTCTGGGTCATGAAGTGGGCCGAACTGCTACAGATCCGATCCTCCATCAACAACAACCAGCCGCCTTTCTACAAGAACGCGCTGCTCTATTACAACTGGCTCTCCGAGCGTATCGGCAAAAACATTCCCATCAATGAAATCGTGGTCGAGCTGCTCTCTGCCACTGGTGGCACTGTCTCCAGCCCTGCGGTGAATTTCTACCAGACCGAACTCGACCAGCTCAAGCTCACCGAAAACGTCGCGCAGGTCTTCATGGGCATGCGTATTCAATGCGCCCAGTGTCACAACCATCCCTTTGACCGCTGGACCATGGATGACTACTACGGCTTCAAAGCCTTCTTCGCCCAGATCGGCCGCAAGCAGACGGACGATCCTGCCGAGGTCATCGTGTACAACAGCAAGGGCGGCGAATCCCGTCATTTCCTGACGCAGGCAGTGATGAAGCCGAAGTTCCTCGGCGGCGACACGCCGGAACTCAAGCCTACCGACGACCGTCGCAAGGTGCTTGCCGACTGGATGGCCTCGCCGCGTAATCCCTATTTCGCGCGCAACATCTCCAACATCACTTGGGCGCACTTCAACGGCACCGGCATCGTGGAGCCCGTTGACGACGTGCGTGTCTCCAATCCGCCCTCCAACCCCGAGTTGATGGCCATGCTGGCAACAAAGCTCACCGAGTACAACTACGACATGCGCAAGTTTGTGCGCGACATCTGCAACTCGCAGACCTATCAGCGCAGCACGAAGGTCAACGAGACCAACGCTGGCGACAAACGCAACTTCTCCCACGCTCAAGTCCGCCGTGTGCGCGCCGAGGTGCTGCTGGACGCCATCTCTCAGATCACCGACACGCCGAACAAATTCCAGGGCCTGCCTCTCGGCGCCCGTGCCGTGCAGATCGCTGACGGTGCGGTGACGAACTACTTCCTCACAACCTTTGGCCGTGCCAAACGCGAGTCCGTCTGCTCCTGCGAGGTCAAAATGGAGCCCACACTCTCCCAGGCGCTGCATTTGATGAACGGTGACGCTGTCAACGACCGCATCAAGCAGGGCCGCGTCGTCGCCAAGATGATCCAGGACAAAAAGAGCGACCGCGAGATCGTCGAAGACCTCTTCCTCCGCGTCTTTGGCCGCATGCCGAAGGACAAGGAATGGGCCTCCGTCCAACAGGCCATTGGCAGCGACACCGGCGCACGCCAGTCTGTGCATGAAGACTTGTTCTGGGCGCTGCTGAACTCCAAGGAGTTCTACTTCAACCATTGATCCCCGAATCTCGAAAGCGGGTGCGTTGAGCAAGTCTCAACCACCCGCTTTTTCGTTTCAACGCACAGCGGCACTTGATCGAAAAGTGCGTTGAACACTCTCTGCTCCATCACTTGATCCCCGGCATCAACTTGGTGATCCAGCGTGCCAGCAGCAGCAGCACCAGTCCGGAGATTCCTGCTGTGACTGCCACCTCCATGAATCGCGCCGGCATTTGCGCCGTGGCATCACCAGTGACCTCGCCCGCAAGCAATCCGGCAAGAATGTCGCCCAAGGCGCTGCCGAGAAACCAGATGCCCATCATCTGACCGGTGAGCCGTGGCGGCGAAAGCTTTGTCACCGCGCTCAAACCGACCGGGCTGAGGAAAAGTTCGCCCAGCGTGTGAATCACAACGACGGACATCAGCCACGTGGGCCATACCGGTCCCGTGCTGAGGGCATGCCGCGCTGCCATGGCCGCCACCACAAAGCCCAGGGCCAGCATGAGCAGCGACCAGGACACTTTCGTCGTCAGAGAAGGCGATGTCCCGCGTCTCGCCAGCCACGACCACAGACCAGCCACCACGGGAGCGAGTCCAATGACACACAGGGGGTTGAGCGCCTGCACCCAGCTCGCCGGCACTTCCCACGAACCAAACTGACGGATGGTGAACCGCTCCGCGAAGATGCTGAACGAAGATCCCACTTGCTCAAAGCCCGCCCAGAACAAGGCGGAGGCGAGAAACAGCACGACGATGACCACCAGCCGCTTCTTTTCGATGGTGTCGAGTCCGGCAAACAGGAACGCCCACAGAAAATACAACACCGCCACACCACCGATGAACCACGCCGTGCTCTTGGCGAGCGCAAGCACGTCGATTTGAATCACCCCGGTCACACACAGAACGACCACCGTGATCACCGCCACGAGTGACAGCCATAGCAAAATCCATTCACGCTTCACGTTCTGCCCCGCATGCTCGACGCGCTCGCCGATCTGCATCACATGCCTGCTCGTGGCTTTGAACTGCACCAGCCCGAGAAACATTCCCACCGCCGCCGCTGAAAAACCCCAGCGCCAGCCGACTCCTTCGCCCAGCCAGCCGCAGAGCATCTGGCCGAGAAACGCGCCGAGATTGATGCCCATGTAGAACAACGTGAAGCCCGCATCACGACGTGCGCCGCCTTCAGGATAAAGCTGGCCCACCAGCGCGCTCATGTTCGATTTCAGAAGTCCTGAACCGAACGCCACCAGGATCAAACCGATGAAGAATGCCTCGGTGCGATGAATGCCCAGCACCAGATGGCCGCAGGCAATGATGACGCCTCCCCACCACACCGCCGATTTAGCCCCAAGAAGCCGGTCCCCCACCCAGCCACCCGGCAAGGCAGTCATGTACACCAGCGCCGTGTAAAGTCCGTAGATCGCGGCGGCCATCTCATCCGTCAACCCCATGCCGCCACGTTGCACTTCGGCCACCATGTAAAGCACCAGCAACGCCCGCATGCCGTAGTAACTGAAGCGTTCCCACATTTCCGTGAAGAACAGCGTGTAGATGCCGCGGGGATGGCCGGTGGGTTCAGAAGTCATGGCGTGAGGAGTCCGCCATCCAAGACGGCATTCCTCAAAACGCCAATGGTTCCTCAGCCTGCGGGCACCAGCTTCGCCTTGAACTTCACCATCGCGCTTTGAATCAGCGGATCGTTGTAAAAGTCATCGCTGGCCTTGGCGGGCGCAGGTTCTACCGCTGCGGCAGGTTTCTTTGCTTCCTCTTTCGGCGCGGGTTTGGCCTCCGCCTTCGGTGTGGACGCAGGTTTGGCAGCGGGCGGTGGATCATCCATCAATCCCAGGCCGATCTCGGAAAACGCAGGCGGCTTCAAGCTCGCATCCAGCACGAATTCGAACTTCATCGGCTTGCCGAGAAGTTCCTGGGCCATAGATTCGAGAAAACTCACCTGCGCAGGCCGCAGCAGGCTGTCGCGGGCAAAACTCTCCGTCGGCGGAAAGCCCACCTTGATCGTGTTACGCGTGATGCCGAGCATCGTGCCGGCCTGCAACCATGAAACCGCCAATGGGCGCCGTTCCTGCACCTGTGTGACCAATTGCGGCCAAAAATCCGTCTCGCTCACCGCTTCTTTTGCTTCCACTGGCTCAGGCATCACCGGTTCTGGCTCTTCCACCTTGGCGGCTACCGGCGCAGGCTGTTCCTCACGCACGACGGCGGCTTGCGGCTTGACCGGTTCGACGGCTTTCACAGGATCTGGCGCACGGCTCACCTGCACCGTCGGCTGCGTCCTCGGTGCCTGCTTCGGCAGACCTGCACCACTGCCGCCATCCAGCGCATCAATCACATCGCTGATCGAAACTTCATTGAGGCTCTGCACCGCCTGGATCACACCGAGTTCAAAATGCAGCCGCTTGTTGCTGGCCCAGCGCATGCGTGAGTCCACTTCCGCGAGACCATCAACGATGCGCAGCAGTTGCTCCGTGTTGGCCATGCCAGCCTGTGCGATGACTTCCTCAATCACCTCCGGGCTCAAATCTTCCGCCGCAGCCTCAGGATCGGCCTGCTGCACCAACAGCGTGCGGAAATGCTGGATCAGATCTCCCAGGAAACGCCCCAGCTCTTTGCCTGCCTCGTTCTGCTCATAGACAGCCCGCAACGCGCCCACGGTGTCGCTTTCGAGGATGTGCCGCGCCAGTTGCGCGACCGCTTCGCCGGAAGTGAAGCCAAACACGTCCAGCACGTCCTGCTCGGTGATGTGTTCGCCACAGAATGCCACCAACTGGTCCAGCATCGACTGCGCATCGCGCATCCCGCCTTCCGCTCCTTTGCCAATCGCATATGCGGCCTTCTCATCCAGATTCACCTTTTCCAGCTTCGCGATGTGCAGCAGATGCTTCGCGATCACTGCATTTGGAATGCGGCGCAGGTCAAAACGCTGACAGCGGCTGATGATCGTCGGCAGGATCTTGTTCGGCTCCGTTGTGGCAAAGATGAACTTCACGTGCGGCGGCGGCTCTTCCAGCGTCTTGAGCAGCGCGTTGAAGGCCCCGGTCGTCAGCATGTGTACCTCGTCGATGTAGTAGATTTTGTACCGGCAACGCGAGGGGGCATACTTCACGTTGTCCCGCAGTTCGCGCACCTGCTCCACACCATTGTTGCTCGCACCGTCGATCTCCAGCACGTCCATGCAGCGCCCTTCGGCGATTTCGACGCACAGCTCGTCATTCGGATCAAAATCAATGCTCGGCCCCTCCTTGCAGCACAGCGCCTTGGCGAAAATACGTGCCGTCGAGGTCTTTCCCGTACCACGCGGCCCGACAAACAGATAAGCATGCGCCAGCCGCTGCTGGGCGATGGCATTCCTCAATGTTCTCACGACATGGTCCTGTCCGAGCACATCTTCGAAAGTCTGGGGGCGGTATTTCCGGGCAAAAACTTGGTAACTCACGAGGTCAGGCTAGCGAACGTGCCCACCTGAGCAAGAGCTTCCACCGCATTCACAGCAACTTTGAACGAGCAGGGTGACGAAACTAATCCTCGCGCCATTTCAATGCGACACGCTCCACGGCATTTCTGTGGACCCCTTGTAGCCGTTGCCGTTGAAGCTGCCGCGGAAAGTCCACTCCCCTTCCATGCTGTGAGTCTGTGTCTTTTTGTCCGCCGTAGCAGTAGCTGTGATCCTGCCTTTAGCCTGCATTTCAATGGCACCCGAGGCAAGGTCCATCTTGCCAGTGACGGTGGCCGCAAAGTGGCGGGTGGTGCTTACAGTGCCCAAGTTCTGTGAAGTGCTCTGCGAGAAACTGCCGGTCACGCGCCCGCCTTTGATGGTGATTCTCAGCGAGGCGCCCGTCTTGTCCGGCATCGTGACACGACCGGCGAAGGTTCCTTCCATGGATGTAAACTCCTTGATGACCTCGGCGAGTGCTTTTTCGCCGCCATCCTTGAGCGCGGTGAGGCAGCGATTCACGAGATTGTCGTTCACCGGCAGGTTCGCGGCACGCAGGCGGGCGATGACGAGGTCGAGGAGCTTCTGCTCGTCCTCCGTTCCGGCTTTGGCGGTCTGGGCGGTTTGCTTGGTGGCATCCTTGCGCATCTCGGTCTTTTTGCGATCTCGCCAAGTGCGTGTTTTGGTCTCCTGCTCTGCTGCGGCCAGCTTCGCTGCCTTTTTGCCCTCCAGCACCTTGTTAAGCCGTTTTGCCTCGGCGAAGTCTCCCTTCAACACACCATCCGCCGCAATCTTCGCCCCGACCGGCGATGCGCCGTTCTTGATCAGCTTGTCATAGATCTCCTTCGACCGCGCTTCATTGATGGCCTTTTCGTTCCGGGCGCTTTTCAATTGGTCGAACAAGCCCTTCCCGGCGCCAAGCCCCTCGCCGAAGGCGTTGCCGAGGTTCGTGCCGGCCTGCTTCGCCGCGTCGTAGGTGATCGCCTTCGCGCCTCCAAACAGCGCCCCAGCAACCGCCTTCGTCTTCATCTCCAGGTACGGCTTCCAGTCTTTTTCCGAGATTTTGCCAGATTCGATGTCTTTTCTGTACTGATCGTAGGCCTCCTTGCCCGCCTTGGTTCCAATCTCATTCATGCTGCCGAAGCCAAGCCCGTGCCAGAGAGTACGGTGCACCAATTCAGCCTTCTCCTTGGTCCAGCCGGCCATGTCCTTGGGCTCCCCCTGCCTCTTCGCCTCCATCTCCTCCTTCGCCGTCTTGTAACCTTCGTAGATGCCGTACGCGCCCAAAGCCAGCCCCGCACCCTTCATCAGCTTGCCGCCAGAAGTCGTTTTCACCTCCGGCTCTCCCACCACGGTTTTCGTGCCGCCGGGCTTCGTCACCGGCTCGTTCGGGCCTCGCACGGCCTCGGTGGTTGCTTTGGCCTTGGCATTGTAGTCCGCCAGCTCGTTGCGCGCCTGCTGCGCCTGGGTCTTCAGGCCCTTGGCCTCCATGTCGGCGATTTGCGACTGCGTCTTCTGCACTTCCGCCGCAGCAGCCGTCTTGGTTTTGGCCTCAGCCGCATCGAGAATGTCCCGCGTGGTCTTTTGCAGCTTCGCGGCCTCATCGGCATTCGCAATCGTGGCGCGGCCGGTTTTGATGTCGCCCAGCGTGTCGAGGATTTGGTCGGGATTCTTGATGCCGTTTTTTTGGGCGATGGTTTTGACCATCTCCGGGTCGAGTCCGGCCTGATTCGCCGCTTTGACCGCGCCTTTGGCCATCATCTGTCCTTCCGGCGCTCCACCCACGAGCGTCTCCGGCGGCGCACTGGTACCGTGCATCGCCTTTTTTGCGTGATCCATCGTGGCCACATGGTCCTTCAGCGCCCCTTGCTTCAATGAGCCGCCTGTCTCTGAAACATACGTCTCGCCATGCTGTGCGCCCACCTTCACCTGTGTCTGATGTCCCGCACTGCCGACGCGGTCCGTGCCCGGCGCGGCATTCACCGTCATGCCAAAGTCTGGCGCTGTTTCCAAAACACCTCCCGTGACCTTCACCGGGCCGCCGTTCGGTCCCTTCACGCCGATCTCGTTGAGAATCTTGCCCGCCTTCTCCGTCGTGCGGTAGCCGCCGCCTGCGTCAAAGTCGCCGTTCATGCCGCGATGGTTCGGATCGGTGATCGTCGTGCCAGCGGTTTGCTTCGCGCTGTTGCTGGCGTTGCTCGTTCCACCCATCACATCGCGGTTCGCCTGATTGATCACGCCCTCATGCACCACGTTTCGTTGTGCGGCGATCTGCTTGCTGGTGGAACGGTGCGCCGCGTTCTCCGCCTCGATCTGGGCGGTTTTCGCCGGACCGTCCGGCAATTTTTCGAGCTGCTTCTTCGCCGCATCATGCCTTGTGGTCTCGTTTTTCCAGTCCGACTCCACCTTGGTCCACTTCTGCTTCAAATCGGAAATCACCTCTTTGCGCGCTGCTTGCTGCTGGACCGAAAGCCTCTTCGACTCCGCCTGATGCCGCTGAATTTCCTCCCGCAACTGCGCATCTCGCTGCGGACTGGCCGGTTGCTGTTGGAGCGCCTGCTTCCGCTCCTGAAACGCCTGCCGCTCGGCCAATTGCGCCGCTTCGATGGATTCAAAGTTCACCATCACCTCCCCTGTCTGCGCGAAAACCGCCGCACAGCCAAGCATCAGCCAGAACATCACGATCCGTTTCATGGCGTCTCTCCTTCCCATTCAGCCACCAGTTTGGCGGCGTAATCATGCTCAAGCGTGCCTGCCGCCTCAATGAGCATGATGTCCTTCGCCTGCGACAGCGCCGCCTCGCGATCTCCAAGATAGTTCAGCATGATCGCACGGCCGACACCGAGCGCCGACACCTCTGGATTCGCCGCATACTGTGCCTCAAAGAAGTCCACGCCGCGAAAACCCTCGTCATTCGCAGCATACACCGCGCACAATGGCCCCACTGCATGCGCCGCCGAGGCCGCAGGATCGCTCTCCAGCGCATTCTCCAGCGCGGAGATTGCCTCCATGTCGCGATCCTGCTCCGCCATCATCAAACCTAGCTCCAGCCACGCCGCCGCATGCTCGGCATGCACATCCACGGCTTGGTTGAACATCTTTTCCGCCATCACCAGCGCACGCTCATCAAACTGGGCGAGTTCTTGATACAACAGCCCTGTCAGAAACAAGTGCGATGCATTCTCCGGCTCCAACACGCTCGCCGACCGCGCATAAGCCACCGCCTCCTCCAGCGCGGCTTGATCTGGCTCACGCTGCGGATGATCGAGGATCGCAAACGCTCGATCATGTCGCACCACGGCCATCCGCTGGCGATTTTCCGGCGAGGCATCCTCCAACAGCGCCTTCATCGCCTGCTCTTCGCGACTCTTGATGTCCACTGGCACCCAAGCCGCGACACCCAGTGGTGGTTGCGGCCCCAAAATCGTCGCACGCTCCATGTCCTCCTTCGCTCCGGCACTGTCATCCATTGCTTCGCGTGCCTCAGCACGAATGAGCAACGCCCGCGACTCGGTCGGCAGCAGTTCAAGGCACTTCGTGGCATCCGCGATGGCTTTTTGAAACTCACCCATCGCCAGCCAGCCGCCTGCACGATTGCGATACGCCTTCGCATGCTCGGGATTGAGCTGAATCGCCTTGTCGAGATCCGCCATCGCCTTCTCCTGCTCCCCCAAGTTCAGCCACGCCTGCCCGCGATTGTTCAGATAGATCGTACCGGTCGGGATCAGTTCAAGCGCCTTGTCAAAACTCTCGATCGCCGCCTCGTTGTCGCCACGATTCAGCAGGAAAAAGCCGCGGTTGTTGTGAAATTTCGCCACCTTCGGGCCGAACTCCACCGCCTTGTCGTAATCCTCCAGCACCCGTTCATCCTCACCCATCTGATCGTGAGCCATGGCACGATAAAAATAGGCCGCAGCGTCCTTCTCGTTCAATTCGATGGCCTTGTCACAATCCTCCACAGCCTTCTCATACTCACCGCGAATCGTCAGCAATTCCGCGCGGTTCACGAAAAAGCTGCCGTTTTTGGAATCCAGTTCGATGGCCATCGTATAATCTGCCAGCGCCTTGTCAGGCTCTTTGACCGCGTTCCATGTGAGCGCACGGTTAAAGTAGAGCAGCGCGTTCTTCGGATTCAGGTCAATCGCCCTGGCATAATCCGCCAAGGCCAGATCACGCTGTCCCTTGTTGTCATAGGCCAAGGCGCGATTGTTGTAGGCAGTCGCATCCTTCGGCGTCAGTTCGGTCACTTTGGTGAAATCGGCAATGGCACCGTCCAATTCACCCAGCCGCCACCGTGCCCGCCCACGCCCCATGTAGGCCCGCGCATCACCCGGCTTCTGCCGGATCAGTTTTTCATAAGCAACGGCCGCCTCCCTGGCCTTCCCGCCCATGAGCAGGCTGTCCGCCGTCTGCCATGCATCCGCAGCACCGGCCATGCGGCGTGCCAGCAGGACGAGCAGAATGATCAAAACCACCCACAGCACCCTGCGCCAGTGGTTGTGAGTGCCTAGATCGGGTTGGTGGGCAGGATGACTCATCAAATAACCTCCTGTGTCAGAATACACCTGCGCATGAAACCTGCCGTGCCTGCCTTGCGATACTCCGGCTGCTTTTTGTGGCCTCCCACCTTGACCTTTGAGCACAACATGACCTCTTGAACGTATCCTAGTTGCCCATGCTCCTTTCCCTCACCTCCCGCATCCTCCGCACTGTCGATCCGCTCTGTCTGGCGAAGATCGGCTGGAATTTTGGCTACAAGGGGGCGCGCTCGGTCATGCTGCACAAGCAGCGCATGAAGCAGGGACAGTATTTCCCGCCGTTCTTCTACATCTCCATCCTCAACTCCTGCAACCTCCGCTGCCAGGGCTGCTGGGTGGATGTGGACAAGCCTCGTGAGTCATTGAACCTCGATGAACTCAACAAGATCGTGAACGACGCCAAACGGCGCGGGAATTCGTTCTTCGGCATCCTCGGCGGCGAGCCCTTCATGCATCCCGAGCTGTTCGACTTTCTCTCGATGCACCCGGACGCCTACTTCCAGGTCTTCACCAACGGCCAGATGATCACCGAGAAGGCCGCCACGAACATGCGCAAGCTCGGCAACATCACGCCGCTCGTCAGCATCGAAGGCACCGAGATCGTCAGCAACGAGCGTCGTGGCAACAAGGACGTGCTCACCCGCACCCTGCGCGGCCTGCAAAACTGCATCGACGCCCGCGTGCTCACCGGCGTGGCCACCAGCCTCTGCAAAACCAACATCGACGACCTCCTCACCGAGTCCTGGCTGCGCAAACTCATCGACATGGGCGTCCATTACGCCTGGTATCACACCTACCGCCCCGTCGGCCCGAAGATCAGCGCCGACCTCGCCCTCACGCCTGATCAAATCACGCAGGTGCGCCAATTCGTCGTCAACATGCGCGCGAAGATGCCCATCGCCATCGTCGATGCCTACTACGACCACAACGGTCAGGCCCTCTGCCCCATGGCCAACGGCATCAGCCACCACATCAGTCCCACCGGTGCCATCGAGCCCTGCCCCATCATCCAGTTCGCCAAAGAAAGCGTCCGCACCAACGACGATCTTTTCGACGTCTTCACCAAGTCCGAGTTCCTCCGCGACTTCCGCAACATCGCCTCATCCAATACGCGCGGCTGCATTGTCCTGGAACGTCCTGATCTCGTCAAAGCCGTCGTCACTAAGCACACTGCCAAGGATTCAACGATTCGTCAGACCGCCATGGCCGAAATCGAAAGCATGACGCCGAGAACGAGTCAGTGGCGCGAAGGCGAAGAAATTCCCGAGAAGCATTGGATGTACTGGCTCGCGAAGAAGTTTTTCTTCAACGACTTCGGGGTGTACAAGAATCTGAAGGCCAAGTAATCGATCAACGCACAATTTTCGGCGCGATCTGGAGGCAGCGCAGTTTGCCATCCTGCAACCAGCCGCTGTCATTGCGCACGATGACTCGCAAGGTCTTCGGCGGCTTGTTGCCGAGATAGGCATCAGCCTTCGTCAGCGTGATCGTAAGACTGCCGTCATCTTGACGCTGGATGATCTGCGGCTTGTCGGTGTCGAACCAGCCGTCTTCGGTGAAGACGATGATCTTGTCGGCTTCGCGCTGGTTTTTGCTAAGGCGTGCCTCGGCGGTGACGGGTTTGAGCATCAGCGTGATGGTTTGACCTGTTTCGCTCGCACTGCCGGTCCAGACGTCGCTAGACTGTTCGACACGCGCACGTTCTTCGTCGAGCAGCTTGTGCCACTTGCTGTTCAACTCAGCAGTTTCAGCGACGGGCAGTGTGAGGCTGAGTTCCATCGATCCAGGATGGCAGGAGTTCCCGCAGCACATCCAGGAAGCGATAGCGCTGAGCGTGATCTGATCGCCGATCTTCACATTTGGAGGCGGGGTGATCTCAGTGCGCAGCATGACATCGCGATCAAAGCCCTGGGCCTTGATCTTGAACATGAGCGTGCGCTCCGGCTCGGGATAAACGAGTTCGCCCGCCTTCCAGCCTTTCGGCAGATTCCATTTCAACTGCGTGGGAACACCGACGATGCCCGGAAACCGCCAGTAAGTGTGCCAGCCGCGATCGTGATCGAGCCAGAGGCCGACGGTGAAGGGTTTGCCGGGGACGATGGCGGCTTGCTCGGAGACGAGCTGGATTTGAAGCCCCGTTTGCGCCCTCAAGGCAAAGGGCAAAGAGCAGAGGGCAAAGAGAACGAGCCAGAGCGCTCCCCTCAAACCGCGAAACGAGAACTGCGAACGGTGAACCATGAGATCAGTATGCAGCATTCCCCGGCGTGCGGGCAAAGGGAATGACATCGCGGATGTTGGGAACTCCTGTGACAAACATGAGCAGGCGCTCGAAGCCGAGGCCGTAACCGGCGTGCGGGACGGTGCCGTACCGGCGGAGGTCGGCATACCAGGAGTAGTTGGCGGGATCGAGGTTCTGTTTGGCCATCAGTCCTTCGAGGACATCAAGCCGCTCCTCGCG
Source organism: Prosthecobacter sp. (assembly GCF_034366625.1). Taxonomy (NCBI): domain Bacteria; kingdom Pseudomonadati; phylum Verrucomicrobiota; class Verrucomicrobiia; order Verrucomicrobiales; family Verrucomicrobiaceae; genus Prosthecobacter; species Prosthecobacter sp. Next base: position 151,094 of record NZ_JAXMIH010000015.1, on the reverse strand, counting down.
CTGGCTGCCGCCGACGATTTCGCCGATGCCGGGGACGAGCAGGTCCATGGCAGCGGCAGTCTTGCCGTCGTCGTTTTGGCGCATGTAGAAGGGTTTGATGTCCTTCGGGTAGTTGAAGATCGTCACCGGGCCTTTGACGTGCTCTTCGGCGAGGAAGCGCTCGTGCTCGGTTTGCAGGCCTTCGCCCCAAACGACGGGATTTTCGAAGGTGCGGCCGGATTTGAGCAGGATCTCGACGGCGTCGGTGTAGCTGATGCGCTCGAAGGGTTTGTCGAGCGTCTGCTTGAGGCGCTCAATGAGGCCCTTGTCGATGAACTTGTTGAAGAACTCCAGTTCGTCTGGGCACTCATCAAACATGGCCTGCACGAGGTAGCGCACCTGTTCTTCGGCGAGCGTCATGTCGTCAAAGAGATCGTAGAAGGCCATCTCGGGCTCGATCATCCAGAACTCGGCGGCGTGGCGTGTGGTGTTGCTGTTTTCGGCGCGGAAGGTGGGGCCGAAGGTGTACACATTGCCGAGGGCGCAGGCAAATGCCTCCGCCTGGAGTTGACCGCTCACGGTGAGAAACGTCGGACGGCCAAAGAAGTCCTGCTCGGGCTTCGTGGGTGTGTTGGGCTTCAAGGTCGTGACCTGAAACATCTCCCCAGCCCCTTCGCAGTCGCTGCTGGTGATGATCGGTGTCTGCACATAGAAAAAGCCGCGTTCCTGGAAGAAGCGATGCACCGCAAAGGCCATTTTGCTGCGCACACGGAACACGCTGCCGAACAGGTTCGTGCGCGGCCGCAGATGGGCGATGGTGCGCAAGAACTCCGGTGTGTGACCCTTCTTTTGCAGCGGATACGTTGCATCCGCTTCGCCGACGATGCGCAGTTCCTTCGCCTGCATCTCCCACTTCTGTCCGGCGGCCGGTGATGCGATCAAATCGCCCGTCACTTCGACGGAAGCACCGGTCAAAATGCGCGGCAGCAGCTCGGCGGAAGACAAAGCGGCATCGACGACGACTTGCAGGCCCTTGAAGCAGGAACCGTCGGTGATTTCGAGGAACGAACAGGCCTTCGAGTCACGCTTCGTGCGCACCCAGCCGCGTGCGGTGATGTCGGAACGCGGGGATTCGGAGCGAAGGAGGGTTTGAATTGTGTCGAGGGACATTGGAGCGGACGCTAACGAGCATCCATTGTGAAGCAAGAGAGTGCCCGCCCAAGAATAAGCTTGAAGGCAAAGTCTGCGAACTGGTATGATGCCAGCAAGTATGAACATCGCCCATTTCATCTTCACGCTGCTTTCCACAGGCATCGTTTCCCTGGCAGGAACCGAGCAACCTTCCGTCAGTGTTTATCAACTGATCAAACCCGATCCAGACAACCTGCATTTCGCCGGGCCAGAACTTGCCCTCAAGATATCAAATCCCACCGATCGGACCTTCTTCGTGCTTGGCAGCTCCATCACTGACATTCCTCACGTCATTGAAACTAAGAAGAATGGAAAATGGGTGCTGTCCCCGCCGACGAGATGCGGAACAGGAATGGAACTCCGAAGGTTCCTTGCTGACTCGTACATCATCTTTGATGTGTGGGATGCTCCAGTGCATGAAGAAGACGTAACGTTTCGTGTGCGGGTATATCTCTACACAGAATCCAACATCTGGAATGTGTACACGGATCCCGCCAAGAAACCCTATATAGAGATTCTTTCCCAGGAGTTCTCATCCAATGACTTCCAGTGGAAGCCAACGAAAACCAGCCCCGAGGAAGAAGCCGCACGTGCAGCCATCAAAAAGGAGGCCGCTCGCACAAAAGCCAACCCATACACACAACCATCTCTTCCGATGCCACCCGCAGCAGCGCAAATGTCTGCTGATCCATTTGGCAAGCAAGAAGCCAAATAGAAATCCTGGTCACACATCACACACCATCGCGGCATGCCGTAACGCGAGGACGGGATCGTCCCAGGTGGGGATGAATTCGTGGGCGACGAAGTCGTGGTAGCCGATTTCGAGGAGGGCCTGCATGACGGCGGGGTAGTTGATCTCCTGGTGCTCGTCGAGCTCGCAGCGGCCGGGATTGCCGGCGGTGTGGATGTGACCGATGTAGTCCTTGTGAATGCGCAGGCGGCGGACGATGTCGCCGTTCATGATGCTGACGTGGTAGATGTCGAACAGGAGCTTGAAGTTGGGGCTGCCGATCTGCTTGATGAGATCGACGCAGAAGTCCACGTCGTCGCCGAAGTAGCCGGGGTGGCCTTTCATCGGGTGGGAGCTGTCGCGTGAGTTCAGGTGTTCGAGGACGAGCGTGATGCCTTTTTTCTCCGCCAAGGGCAGCACCTGCTTCCAGACATCGAGGCAGTCTTTGATGGCCTTGTCACGATCCATGCCGTCGAATTTCATGCCGGTGAAGGTGATGACCTTCTTGCAGCCGACATCGGCGGCGACGTTGATGGACTCTGTGAGGGATTTGGTGACCTCCTCGCGGAATTGCGGGTTGCAGGGGCCTTTGGCGAAGCCGTGGGAGCTTACCAGGGAGATGTCGAGACCCATGGCTTTCACCTCGGGGTAATATTTGCGGTCGATGCCTTCCATCCCGGCGAGACCGATGTCTTTCGAATGTTTGGCGAGGACGAGCATGTCCATCGGCTTGAAGCACCAGCCCATGAGGGTGTGCCTGATGCCTTTGTTTTTGATGACGTAGGCAGGATCAGCGGCGGCTTTGGCGATGGTTTGGGCGCTGAGGCGGGAAGCTGCCGTGGCGGCGAGCGCGGTGGTGAGGAAGTGGCGGCGGTTCATGGGAAGAAAGGTTAGAGGTTATGAGTTAGAGGGCAGAGATGGGAGTCAAACGGTGCCGATGTCACTTTCCTATGCAGAAGGTGGAGAAGATGACATCAAGGATGCGTTCGACATCGATTTGGCCAATGACATCGCCGATGGCCTGGAGGGCTTCGCGGATTTCGAGGGCGATGAATTCGGGGGCTTCGCCGCGTTCGAGGGCGGTCTTGGCGGCAAGGAGGCGCTCGGCGGCACGCTCAAAGGCGGCTTTGTGACGGGCGTTGATGGCGATGGGGTGATCGGCGGCGAGCGGTCCGGCATGGGCGATGACTTCGCGAATGGTATCGCGCAGTTGTTCGATGCCAGTGCCGGTGAGGCAGGAGAGCGGGATGGCTTTGACACCTCCAGAACCGCCTAAAGGCGGGACTACAGTGCTCCAATCCGCATGGATGCCGAGATCGGCTTTGTTGAGGATGAGGATGCGGCGGTTGGCGATGGAATCGGGCAGTGTGAGGCGCTGAACGGTGGCCGCAGGCTGGCTGGCATCGACGACTTCGATGACGAGATCGGCGCGGTCGAGTTCGCGCTCGGTGCGCTGGATGCCGTGGCGTTCGATGTCGTCGCCGGCCTCGCGCAGACCGGCGGTATCAACGAGACGCAGCGGGATGCCATGCACCTGGATGATTTCCTCAATGGTGTCGCGCGTGGTACCGGCGGTGGGGCTGACAATGGCACGCTCGAAGCCGAGGAGGACATTGAGCAGGCTGCTTTTGCCGACATTCGGCGCACCAGAGATGACGGTGCGGGCACCGTGGCGTAGGATGCGGCCCTGCTCGGAGGTGGCGATGAGTTTTTGCGCGCGTTCGAGCACGGCGTCGATGCGCTGCATCAAGGCGCTGCCGGTTTCGGGCGAGATGTCCTCATCCGGGAAGTCGATGAAGGCTTCGATGTGGGCGAGCACGGGGATGATCTCCTGCTGCATGGCAGCAGCTTCGCGACCGATGGCACCGCCGAGCTGTTCGTTCGCGGCACGGAGCGCGAGGGTGCTTTGCGCATGGATCAGATCCATGACGGCCTCGGCCTGCGTGAGGTCCATTTTGCCGTTGAGGAAGGCCCGCTGGGTGAATTCGCCGGGCTCGGCGGCACGCGCGCCACAGGCGAGGAGGCGATCCAACACACGCTGCGTGACGAGAACGCCGCCGTGGCCGTGGAATTCGATGACGTCCTCGCCGGTATAGCTGGCGGGTGATTTGAAATGGAGCAGCAGGCCGTGATCGAGTGAGTTTCCGGCAGCATCGACGACCTGAACGAGGTGCGCCTGCCGTGGCGTGAGTTTGGACGGAAGTTTGAAGGTCTGGGCGGCGATTGTGAGTGCTTGAGGGCCAGAAACGCGCACGACGCTGATAGCAGCCTCGCCCATGGCGGTGGAGATGGCGGCGATAGTGTCGTGAAGCATCGGCGATGGTGAAAGCGGCGGAATGAAAGTTCAAGAAGCGATCTGGAAAGATGCAACCGACGAGTTCTTCCGCGCTGAAGTGTTGAACGTTGATTTTGCAACGTCTATGCTCCGCAGCTATCCAACCTGACCAACCGCCGCGCATGATTGATCCAGCACCCGAAGACATCTACATGGGGCCTTGGGCTCCACGCAATGTCCCGTGGGTGGAAATGGCCTGTTATTTCGGTGGTGCCATGCTGGTGGCCGCGCTGGGTACTTGGTGGATTTTGAAGCGCGGTGGCCGCATCGGTCTGGATGAGCCTGACACACGACGCAAACTGCACGAGAAGGCGATTCCAAGACTCGGCGGAGCGCCGATCTTCCTGGCAGTGGGTCTGGCGTCGCTGGTGGCAGGTTACATTGGCGGCTTGGGCTGGACCCGCTGGCTTCCAGTGGCCATCTGTAATGCGCTGATGTTCAGCGTGGGTTTTGTGGATGATTTGAAACCCTTGGGGGCCAAGGTGAAGCTGGTGGGTCAGATCGGCACGGCCTTGATCTTGTACGCGCTGGGCATTTCGATCGACATGCTGAGCAATCCGTTTGGCGAGGGCTCGGTGGCTCTGGGCTGGTGGAGTCTGCCGCTGACCTTGATCTGGCTGGTGAGCATTCCGAACATCGTCAATCTGATTGACGGCATGGACGGGCTGGCGGGAGGCTTCGGCTTGTTTTTGTGCCTGACGCTGGCCTTTCTCGGCTATTACGGCAGCCAGCCTGATGTGATGGTGGTGTCGCTGGCCATGGCAGGGGCACTGGCGGGCTTTTTGATCTTCAACCTTCCTCCCGCCAAGATTTTCCTGGGAGATGGCGGCGCGTATTTCATTGGCTTTTTCATCGCCTCTGTCTCGTTGTTCACCGCGAACAAAGGATCGGTCATCGGAGCTCTGCTGGTGATCATCATCGCCTTGGGAGTGCCGATTCTGGACACCCTGTTCGCGATCATCCGCCGAGGCATTCGAGGTGTTTCGATTTTCAATGCGGATGCCGAGCACATCCACCACCGGCTGATCTTGCTGGGCTACAGCAAGGGCCGGGCGCTCGCCGCGATGTATTCGGTCTGCCTGGCGCTGAGTCTTGTCGGATTGAGCATCTTGGTGACCAAAGGCATCGCTCTGCCGGTGGCGGGCTCGTTTCTGTTTCTGCTGGCCCTCGCGGCCGCACGCTACCTCGGTTATGTGCGAAGCTGGTCCAATTTTCGCACGCAAATCAGCGAGACGATGGAGCGCCGCAGACAGCGGGAGTTTTTCCGGGCTTACGGCCGCGTGCTGGATTTCGAGGTGGAGCGCTGCGAGAATCTGGAGAGCTTTGCCACATTGTTCCACCATGGGTTGGAACGCATGGGATTGAGCATGCGTGCCAGGGCGCGGAGCAGCCCCGAGATTTTAACGCTGGGTGAAGGACAGCAGTGCACCATCTACCACCCTCAAGATGACGCCGATCCCAGCGAGTGGCATCTCCGGCTTGATGTGCTGGTGCCTGCACTTGATCGGTGCCTGGACAAATGGCGGGCTCTGCCGCCCTGCATCGAACAGGAATCCCCTTCACCTTCCATTCCGCCCTCAGCCACGGCATGAAAAACGAGACCGATCAGCTTAACGACACACCGGAAAAACATCCGCTGCTCGCCGGTGATGAAGCCGGGGAGGAACAGCCGCAGCTTCTGGTGACTGACGCACCGGAAGAATCCACGGATGAAGATTCCGAAGATGAGGGCACAAGCAAACTGGAGCGCAGTTACGACCTGCCAGGCCCCGCATGGATGGGCTACATTTTTGCCGCACTTCCCATTTTTGCCTGTCTGTTCGGTACTGGTCGTGAAACCTGGTCCAAAGGCATCATCACGATCCTTCTGGCCGTATTGCTGATCTTTTTTGCCTCAAGGCGCAAACTTCCGCTGGTGGCCATGATTGGTCTGGCGGGTGCCATGCTCGCACCGCTGCTGTCGTTTTTACCAGTTGCGTGGCTGTTTGAGACGCCCGCCTGGCGCAAATTGCTGGAACTGGACTGGGAAATCGGACTCTCCAAAAACCTGACGCCCCAAGCCTCCGTCACATTGGAAGCATGGCTCTTCTTTTCTATCTGCTGTGTTTGGCTGGGATGGTGCCTGACACGCGGTTTTTCCGACCATCAACGGCGGGCGATGATCCATACGCTTACTTTCGGCGGCATCCTGCTGTGCGTGCTTTCCATCATGGAAGGAAGCAAGTTGATCAGCATTCCCTGGTGGCCGCGCAACCAAGTCGAATGGGGTCATGGATTCGGCCCGTTTGCCAACCGCAATCATATCAGCAGTCTCGCCGCGATGACCTCCGTGCTGTGCGCTGCGGCCGGCTATGATACCCACCGCCGTAAATCGCGTTTGTGGATTCTTTTCGTCCTCGGCATCCTTGCACCCATCACCTGCATCTTCATGAACAGTTCGCGCGCGGGACTGGTGCTGCTTTTCCTCGGCATGACAACCTGGTTTGGCACGATTGCCATGCGACGTGGCTTCTTTCAAAAACTGGCGGTCTCTTCTTCTCTGATCTTCATCATCGCCACGTTGCTGGTCATGTCCGGCGGCAATATTTCCAAACGACTTACGGAAGAGGGGCTTGCCAACTTTGCCTCAGGCCAAGGCCGTGGCGGCATTTTTGGCGAGTGTTTAAAAATGATTCTCGATTCTCCGTGGACCGGAAGCGGGATGGGCAATTTCGATTCCATCTTCCCCCAATTCGCCGAACTGCATGATCCGGTAAACCGGTACATCCATCCTGAGAGCGATCTGCTCTGGCTGCTGGCCGAAGGGGGGCTGCTGACCCTGCTTCCCGGCCTGCTGCTGCTGCTCTGGATTTTCTTGTCCACCGGCCCTTGGTTCGGCAAGAAAAAGAAACGCAAGTCCGGCATGCAGGACCGTCGCCTGCGCAACGCCGCCGCCATCGTGTTTGGTCTCGGCGTCATCCACGGTCTGGGCGACGTACCCAATCATGGCCTGGCCTACGCCCTGTTCATGGCCTTGCTGGCAGGGATCGCGATTCGGCCACGGAGACTGCCGCAGGCCGCTGAACCGTCCCAACGCATCGCCTTTCGTCTCTGCGGACTGGCCGCACTCGCCCTCGGTGCTGCATGGACGGCCGTTTCCCTGGGACATCCCGCTCTCCCCGGTGCGAGTGCTGCAGAAGCACTCCGCGCCCGGGCCGTCACACTTGTCGGTTCTGGCTCTCCTTCGGACGCTCTGCCTCTCATGAATCAGGCGATTCACATGAAGCCGATGGATTTCCGCTTCTATTTTGAGCGTGCGCGCATTCGCTTGATGCTTGGCCAGCCAGCCAATGACGCTTTGACCGATTTCTCCCGCTCACGCATGTTGGAGCCCCATTACGCCCGCTACTGCTACTTCGAGGGGGTCATCTGGCTCGATTACAATCCATCCTTCGCCTTGATCGCCTGGCGGGATGTGTTGCGCCGATGGCCAGGCTACAACTACTGGGCCATGCTTCAGCATGCCAGACAGCATCCCGAATTGCTCGAACCACTCTGGAGTCTGGCCACCACGGCCAATCTCAAAATGGAATACCTGTATCAGGTTACCTCGCGTGAGGAATTTGACACGTGCCTCCGCAGCCTGCTGACCCAGCAGCCAGAACTCGAGGGGCTGGAACCTGCTCAACGTGAAAGGCTTTTTGGCATCTGGTACCAACATGGCGACCAGAACGCACTGGTTTCCGCGCTCGAAACCAATCGCAAGTGGCGGGACGATGGCTGGCGATTGCTGGCCGAGCACTACGCGCGTAATTCCGACTTCCAGCGAGCATGCCAGACCGTGGTCCCTTATCTGCCCTCTGTCATTCGCACCGCCCCGGGAACCAGTTCCGACATCCCTGCGCTGGAGCGTGCCCTGCTTTACAACCCGACCGATGCCAGGCGTGGCATCGACCTGTTCCAAGCGCAGAAAAACCAGGGCGACATTGAGGGTGCCCTGCGCACGCTGGAAAAGGTGGCCACCATCCCAAACGCCCCGCCGTATGTCCGCCAGGAAATCGCCTCGCTCTATGTCATGAAGCAGGATTTCCGACGTGCTTGGGAGCACTTGCGGGAAGCGATGCAGAAGCGCTGAGCACTCAGAAAAGCTGCGGATCGGCAGGGTATTCTCTTTTTTGAGAATCTTGGATTGACGCAATCCTGAGAGACGTTTAGCTTATTTAACAATCAACCGTGCCTCTCATTTAACGAAATCAATATGGCTAAACTAGTAATCATAGACGACGAAGCTGCCATCCTCGAACTCATGACCAAGCTCTGCAAAGCGGCTGGTCATCAGGTGTTTGGCTGCACCACCGGCATCGACGGTATCGCTGCCATCCGTTCCCACCAGCCTGATCTGGTCATCGTGGATCTGCGCATCGGCGATGTGAATGGTCTCGACCTTGTCAGCATGTGCCGGGATCAGTTCCCCAACACCGCCGTCATCATGGTCACCGGACACGGCAGCGTTGAAACCGCTGTTGAAGCCATGCGGCTCGGAGCTTTCGATTACCTCACCAAGCCCTTCGATCTCGGCGATCTCATCAAAACCGTGAATCAGGCGCTTCAGCGCAATGGCAACGCCGCCACTGCCCCCACTGCCGCTCCCAGCGCGATTTTGCGATCCGCCTCAGCCTCAAAACTCATCGGCCACAGCGACGCTCTGCAACGCATCTTTGACATCGTCCGTCGCGTCGCCAACAACGACAGCCCCGTGCTCCTCGAAGGCGAGTTCGGCGTGGGCAAGCACATGGTCGCCCGCGCCTTGCACGAGGCCAGCCGCCGCAGCAATGCCCCCTTCAAGGAACTGCAATGCAGCGCCATGCCGGAAGACGCCCTCGAAACCGAACTTTTCGGCCAGACCGCCATCTTCAACCGTGTCGCCGGCGGCACCATCCACCTCGCCGAGGTGAATCAGCTCCCCGCACGCATCCAGGCCCAGTTGAACACCTTCCTCGACGAAGCGCAGTCCCGCAAAGGCTGGGGCAATGGCACCGGCGGCTCCGACTTCCGCCTCGTCGTCTCCAGCACCGTGTCTCTTGAAGACTCCGTGAAGGCGGGCAAATTCCGCGAAGACCTCTACTACAAGCTCTCCGTCGTCCCGCTGAAGATCCCCCCGCTGCGCGAACGCCGCGAGGATGTGAAGCCCTTGGTCGAGCATTTCCTCAAAGAACTGGCTGACCGCACCGACTCCAAGCCCAAGATCATCGATGCCAACGCCATCGAGTTCCTCGAGAAGTACAACTGGCCCGGCAACGTCTCCGAGTTACGCAATGCCATCGAGCGCGCCTGCGCCTTTGCCGAACACGATCGCGTGCGCCCCTCCGACCTGCCCACCAAGGTCACCCAGCAGATCGAGGTGCCCACCCCTTCGGTCCACGAAGGCATCACCAAGCTCCCCATCGGCTCCACGCTCGACGACTTCATCAAGGGCCAGGAACGCGTCTTCATCCAGGAAACGCTCAAGTACAACAGCGGTTCCCGCGAGAAGACCGCCAGCATGCTCGGCGTCTCCATCGCCACGCTCTACCGCAAGATGGGCCTCAACGTGGAGCGCAAGACCACGACGTAGTCCTTCTTCATTCGGGAATTCGTGATTCGTCATTTTCACGGCAGTTGCGCGGCTCCCCACCCGCGCCCAAACTGTCGTGAACCTCCCTTCACGCGCTTTGCCATCTCCCCCAGCCACCATCCTCTACTGCCGCTGCGCCTACGCCCAAGTCGTGCCCACCGGCGTCAAAAACGACGTCCTCCAGCAGCTCTGCGCCTCCGAGGCCAGCTTTGAAACCGTCTCCGACCTCTGCGAGATGGCCGCCCATCGCGATCCGCGCCTCCAGGCCATCGCCTCCTGCGGCAAACTCCGCATCGCCGCCTGTTACCCTCGCGCCGTGAAAGGTCTCTTCCAGCAAGCCGGATCCCCCCTCCCCGACGACACCGAGATCCTCAACATGCGCACCCAAACCGCGCAAGAAATCACCGCCGCGCTGCTCAAAGCAGAAAGTTGAAAGCAGAAATCCGAAATCTGCCCGTTTCACCTTTTCAGCTTTCTACTTTCAGCTTTCCCCCCTCATGATCACCCACACCCACCGCCCCCTCCGCGTCGTCCTCTACGAAGGCAACGGCAGCATCGCGCTCCCTGCGGAATCCCGTGCCAAGGTCATGATGGCCCTGCTCGACCAGGGTTACACCGTTACCCGCAGCGGCCAAGGAGCCAGCGCCATGCCGCACGACGACCGCAGCCTGCTCGTGCTCGGTTCCTTTGAAGGCAAAGCCCCCGCGCTCGAAGACGCCACCGGCCTCGTCAGCATCGACACCCGCGACATCACCGGCCTTGATCCCGATGCCATCGTCTCCCTCGTCGAAAAGACCCGCGGCGACAAGCCCATGAACGAACCCGGCAAATGGAAGCCCTGGTTCCCCGTCATCGACTACTCCCGCTGCACCAACTGCATGCAGTGCCTCAGCTTCTGCCTCTTCGATGTCTATGGCGTCAGCGAGGACAACAAGATCCAGGTGCAGAACAACGACAACTGCAAGACCAACTGCCCCGCCTGCTCCCGCGTCTGTCCCGAGGTCGCCATCATGTTCCCCAAGTATCAGGCGGGACCGATCAACGGCGATGAGATCAACGAATCCGAAGCCGGTCGCGAAAAGATCAAGGTGGACATCAGCAGCCTCCTCGGCGGCGACATCTACTCCGCCCTCAAAGACCGCAGCGCCGCCGCCAAATCCCGCTTCAGCAAAGAACGCAGCCCCGACAAGGCCCTCGACGAGCGCAAAAAATGCCTCACCAAGCTCGTCGGCGACGGTTTCATCCCCGCCGACGTCCTCGCCAGCCTCCCCAGCACCGAGGAGATTCTGAAGAAGGCCGTGATCGCCAAAGCCAAAGCCGCTGCGGCGCTCGCCGCGCAGTGATGGAACTCAAATAGGCTAAAGTCATGAGCTGGCGCGCAGGTAATCAACTCTTCTGGGACTTCTGGCCCAAGATTTAACCCGGATCATGCAATAGAAGAGAGGCAAAGAGGCGGAGCGCTTGTCAGACCAGGGGATTGACGTGTGTGGAAGAGTCACCGTGATGGTGAACCTGCCCATTGAATACTCTGACAAGCCGGTGACGCCCTTTGGCGGCATGGCGCTGATGAAACGCTTCGTGGATCAGACCGGCATCCGCGAGCAGCTGGCCACCCTGGATCTGCCTCAAGGCGGGTCGAATCGCGCGTATGATCCGGTGCATATCATCGAAAGCTTCTGGCTCGGCATCTGGACGGGAGCCAGCCGCTACATTCACTGCGACTGGTTGCGCCAGGATCAAACGCTTGCAGCGATTTTTGGCTACGAGAGTCTGCCGAGCCAGAGCACCTACAGCCGGTTTTTTGGCAAGTTCTCCCAGGCGCGCAACACCGCGGTGTTCCCGCCCTTGCAGAGGTGGTTCTTCGCGCAGATCAACGTGGGCGCGGTGACAGTGGATTTCGACAGCACGGTCATCACGCGCGAAGGCAGCCAGGAGGGCTCTGCCAAGGGCTACAACCCCAACCGCAAAGGGCGCAACTCGCACCACCCGCTCATGGCCTTCATCAGCCAGACACGGATGGTGGCCAACGCCTGGCTGCGCCCGGGCAATTGACTCACCCGCCGCCTCACGGCGGGTTCGCCCTTCGGGCAGCCTGCGGCTGTCTGTCTCAGCCCCGCCCCGGGGCTTCGGCTCGGCTGCGGGTTCCAACTGCGTGGAGTTCATGCGCGAGACCTTCGATGAGGCGATGGCAGGCATGAAGGTGGGCCTGGTGCGTGGCGACAGCGGCTTTTACACCGACGAAATCCTGAGCACACTGGAAGAGCGCAGCCTCAACTACATCATCGCCGCACGGGCCTACGCCAACCTCAAGCACGAGATCCACGGCATGAAGGACTGGGTGGAAGTCTGTCCCGGCATCGCAGTCAAAGAGTGGCGGCATCAGCCCGCCGATCCGAAGGCCAAAGCGCGTCGGCACATCGTGGTGCGCAAGCAGATCAGCCGCCGTCCGCAGGCCGGAGGTAAGCTGCTCTTTGATGACCTGCCCGACTACCGCTTCAGCCTGTATGTGACCAATCTCGACCTGCCGCTCGATCAGGTCTGGAACATCTACAACAGCCGCGCCGACTGCGAACCGAGCGCAGCGAGATAGACAGCCTGAAAGGCTGCCCGAAGGGCGAGGCGAAGCCGCAGTCAAAATCGGATCAAGGAGCTGAAGCAAGACTTCGGACTCGACGCCTTCTGCCTGCAAGACTTTTGGGCCACGGAAGCCTCCTTCCGCTTCATCATGGTGGCCTACAACCTGATGAGCCTGTTCCGACACTTTGGGCTCAACAGTCACAACCAAGCCACCTTGGCGACGCTGCGATCCTATTGCTTTGCAATAGGCGGCTGGGTCAACCAGCACGCCCGCAAACGGGTGCTCAAGCTCTCACTGCCCCGCAAAAGGCGTCCCTGGATGGACTCCATCTTCCGCCAAATCGAAGCCCGTCCACCTCCGTTCGCTTACTCTATTGCATAATCCGGGTTCAACAGGCCATCCCCGATCCCGATCATCGCGCCGAGTTCACCCGCGGACTGCTGACCTTGTTCCTGGAGAACGATGCCGATCCCGGCGATTTCCTCCACCGAGATGCCGAAATCGACCGCTTGATGAACGAAGTCGATCCTGAGCGCTGAGCTGCTCAAGAGAGATCACCCGATCCCCCCCAAGCTCACAAACACCAGCGTCGGCTTGCCGTCTTCTCTGGCCTGCGCCAAATCCACGCGGAATTCGAGCTGCCAGTCGTTGAGTTCCTCGGGATCGATCAGCACCTGGCACACACGCCATGTCTGGCCGTCCTCACTCGGTTCCACATAAGTGTGGCGACCGTTGCGGGCTTCGTTGTCGAGGCGGATGCGGTCGTGGTTGGCGTAGTAGTCGTCCAGCTCGGGGAGTTCGATCTTGCCATTCACGAGCTGCTGCATGTGGCGGAAGATCTCCGTTCGGATGAGTGCGGTGAACTCGCGCTTGTTGCGCGTGATGTCAGGCGCTTCGGCGGGCTTCTCCTCGACCTCATCGGGCTTGTAGTTCGGATCACGCAGCTTCTCCCATTCATCGAGCAGGCTCGAGTCCGTGCCTCTCAACACTCCCGCAATCCAAGACTCCATCTCCTGCACGGCCTCCGTCTTGAAGCTGTCCGGCACGGTCTGCGCCAGCACCTTGTGGACGCTGGAAAGATGCCGCAGCAGCACGCCTTCGGCGCGGTGCAGCTCGTAGTCGTTGATGTAGTCGGCGAAGGTGCGGAAGTTCTCGAACATCTCCCGCGCGATGCTTTTCGGGCGGATGTTTTCCTGACCGACCCACGGATGCGCCTCGCTGAAGGCGTTGAAGGTGTTGTAGATGAAGTCGCGGCACGGTTTCGGGTATTCCAGCTCCTCGAGCTTCGCGATGCGCTCCTCGAAGGGCACGCCTTCGTTCTTCATGGCCGCCATGGCCTCGTCCTTCACTTTGCTGAGCTGCCGACGCAGAATGACGTCAGGATTTTCGAGAATGGACTCACAAAGCGTCATCACATCCGCCGCATACGTCGCGGAGGTAGGATCGATTAGCACCAGCGTGTCGATGAGATACAGCGAGAGCGTGTAGTTCAGCGAAAAGTCATCCTGCAGCTCCACATTGAGCCGCAGTTTCGTGCCATCGGCTCCGCGTTGCGCGGTGGGGATGATCTCGACGATCTTTCGCTGCACCAGCGCGCGAAACAACTGCCACGCACGCTTTTCATGCTGCGTCTTCGCGTTCGCCGTTTCGTGCGAGTCAGCGATGAGCTGTCGCATCGCCGCGCAACTGTCTCCGGCACGACTGAGCACCTGGAGCAGCATGCCGTGCGTCACTTGGAAACGCGACACCAGCGGTTCCGGCGACGCGGCTTGCAGCTTTTTGAAGGTGTCCTCATTCCAGCCGACAAAACCCTCCGGCGGCTTCTTTTTGACCATCTTGCGCAGCTTCTTCACGTCGCCAGCGGCCTTGGTCTCCATCTTCGCGTTCTCGATGACGTGCTCCGGTGCCTGGCACACGACATAGCCCACGTCGTCGTAGCCGCGACGGCCTGCACGACCGGTGATCTGGTGAAAATCACGCGCCGTGAGCGTCGCCACCTTTTCGCCGCTGTATTTGCTCAATCGCGTGAGCAGCACCGTGCGGATCGGGACGTTCACGCCCACGCCGAGTGTGTCCGTGCCGCAGATGACCTTCAGCAGGCCGCGCTGTGCCAGCTTCTCCACCAGAACGCGATACTTCGGCAGCAAACCGGCATGATGAATGCCCACACCATGGCTGAGATACTTTTTCACTTCCTTGCCATACGGGCTGGTGAACTTCGCGCCGGCCATCAGCTCCTTGATCGAGGCCTTTTCAGCCGCCGAACAGAAATTCAGGCTCATCAAATCCTGCGCCGCCTGCGCGGCCTCGTTCTGCGTGAAGTGGACGAGATAGACCGGAGCCTTGTTTGCCTCCACCAGCTCCTTCAGCGTCACATCGACGCTCGTTTGCACATAACTGAACTCCAGCGGCACCGGACGCTCATACGACGCCACGATAGTCGTCTCTGCTTTCGTCAACTGAGTGAGTCCGTCTTTGAAGAAAGCCGATCCACCCATCGTGGCCGACATCAGCAGGAAGCGTGACTGGCTCATCGTCAGCAGCGGCACCTGCCAGGCCACGCCGCGTTCTTTGTCCGAGTAGTAGTGGAACTCGTCCATGATCACCTCGCGGAACGGAGCCTCCGCGCCATCCCGCAGGGCGTAGTTCGCCAAAATCTCCGCCGTGCAGCAAAGGATCGGTGCCTTGCGGTTCACCGTCGCATCGCCCGTGGCCATGCCGACGTTGTCGGGGCCGAAGTCGCGGCAGAGCACCAGGAACTTCTCATTCACCAGCGCCTTGATCGGGCAGGTGTACACGGATCGCCGACCCTTCGCCAGCGAGCGAAAATGCATCGCCGTCGCCACCAGCGACTTTCCCGATCCCGTGGGCGTGTTCAGGATCACGTTGCGATCATCGAACAGCTCCAAGATCGCCTCCTCCTGCGCCGGATACAGCTCCAGCTTCTTCTCCGCCACATAATCGAGAAACGCCGCCAGCAGCTCGTCATTGGAGCAGTCTTTGGAAGCGGGAAGTCGGCGCAGCAGCGGGTGGTCGGACATGGAGCGGTCATTCATCGCACAGCAATCCAGACGATCACATCGAGATTGTTTCTGTCTTCGGGCTTGGTCAAGGGGTCAAGCGGTCAAGGATCGAGCCTCATGTCACCTGTCTCCGCATTCTACTTTCAGTTTCCAGCTTTTCTCCCCCGTCTCCTCTTCTCTCTGCGCAATCCCTTGCCATCCCCTCCCCGCTCCGCTTTCATGGCCCGCGTTCACTCCGCTCCCACCCATGCCCGACGACTTCCGCTACGACGTCTTCCTCAGCCACAGCGCCAAGGACAAACCCATCGTCCGCGACATCGCCGAGCGGCTTAAGAAGGACGGTCTCAAGGTCTGGTTCGATGAATGGGAGATCAAACCCGGCGACAGCATCCCATCGAAGATTGATGCAGGATTGGAGTATTCTCGTGTGCTGGCCCTGTTCATGTCGGCCAACGCGTTTGGCTCGGACTGGGCAGCGTTGGAGAGTTACTCTCTCAGGTTCAGGGACCCTCTAAACAAAGACGGGCGATTCATTCCTGTGAAGCTCGACGATGCACCGATCAAAACCAGTCTGGCGCAGTTTCTTTACATCGATTGGTCCGGAAGAGACAACGATCATGCCTATTCACAGTTGCTCACTGCTTGCCGAGCCATCGGGAATACGGTGCGTGATGAGAAGGGGGCGGGAACGAGCACCACTGACAAGGGAAGTCGAATCCTCATCGATGAGGGCCACCAGCAAATTAAATGGGTTGGGTACCCCACCGCCGGGAAAGGCTACTCATCCGTCTTCAATAGCTTGAACGATGTCGTAGTTAAATCGACCACTGCCGGGACGTCTTTTTCAAGCAGTCTGCTGAACCAGAGTGATGTCCTGCTGATGCCAATGCCATTTGGAACCATCGTCAATCCCGATGAATATGAAGCCATCGCCCAGTGGGTTTATGCAGGTCATGGTTTGATGATCCTTGGCAATTATCTCATGGAGGGTCATCACCACACCAATTTCAATCACCTGGCCCGTATTTTCAGCCTCGAATTCTCCCAAGATTTAGTCATGCCGTGTGATCGAGAAGATTTTCGAAGCTGTGTCGGACAGGCCTTCGGCACTCGTCCTGAGTTGCAGACCTCATTCGAGGTCATCGCCAAGCCCGTTGACCATCCGCTTGTGACGGGAGTAAAGCGCCTTGCGCTCCAGTCTTCGTGTACGGTTCTTTCCAGGAGTGATGTGGACATAACAGCATTCAGCCAACAGTCCCTGAGCGTAATGAAAGCGGTTGGTCCAAAGGACGGAAGTGGCAAGATTCAACAAATTCAGGATTATGTGTTGGATAAGCGTGCTCCGGTTTGCTTTGCGGCAGGCACTTCACACGGAAGGGGCAGGGTTCTCGCAGTAGGTTCATGGAAAACCTTTTTGAACGAGTTCACCGAAAACCCAGCACTGGATAATGGCAGACTGTTCCAAAATGCCATCGCTTGGCTAACCCCCACCAAATAAGTCATGGCAGAAGAATTTACCCACGACGTCTTCCTCAGCCACAGCGCCAAGGACAAGTCCATCGTCCGCGACATCGCCGAGCGGCTCAAAAAAGACGGCGGCAAGGTCTGGTTCGATGAGTGGGTGCTCAAGCCCGGCGACAGCATCCCGGCGAAGATCGAGGAAGGGCTGGAGCGCTCCCGCGTGCTCGTGCTCTGCATGTCGGCGAATGCGTTCGGCTCGGACTGGGCGCAGTTGGAGTCCGGCACGTTCCGCTTTCGCGACCCGCTGAACAAGGAGCGCCGCTTCGAGCCTGTCAGAAAGTTTGTGTGAGGGTCAAACCTGAGAACGGGAAGACATGAGAAAGATCCAAAACAAAGGAGCAAGGTCGGGTGACGATCGTTGATAGCAGATGCTGGCTCTTTTCGCGGTGTCTCCACAGCAACGCCTCACGACCATCTTGACGCTCTTGACCTGCTTGAGGCCGTTCTTCCTACACCGCCAGCGTCTTATAGAGCGCCAGCGTCTTGCGTGCGATGGAACTCCAACTGAAGTGATCCACGGCACGCTTGCGACCGGCTTTGGCCATGCGCCCACGCAAAGAGGGGTCGGCCATGAGCTTGTTGATGCCTGCAGCGAGATCGCGGGCGAATTTTTCGGGATGCACGGCCTCGAAGGGGCTTTCGGTCTGCTGCTCGATGGGAACAAGGAAGCCGGTTTCGCCCTCGACGACGACCTCCTTGATGCCGCCGACGGCGGTGGCGACGACGGCGGTCTCGCAGGCCATGGCTTCGAGATTGATGATGCCGAAGGGTTCGTAAATGGACGGGCAGCAGAAGACATCGGCATGCGAGTACATGGCGATCTTTTCCGGCACAGGCAGCATGGACTGAATCCACACGATGCCGGGACGTTTCGCACTGGCGGCAGCCACAGCGGCCTCCATCTCCTCCCTGATCTCGATGGTGTCGGGCGCACCGGCGCATAGAACGACCTGAAAGCCGGGATCGAGGTGCTGGATGGCCCGCACGAGATGGACGATGCCTTTTTGACGCGTGATGCGGCCGACGAAGAGCACGTAGGGCTTGTCAGGATCGACCCCGTGCTTCTTCAAAACGTCCGGGGCTTCGATGCGACGGTATTCATCGAGGTCGATGCCGTTGTGGATGACGTGGATCTTGTGCGGATCGAGATCGAAGTGCTTGAGCAGGTCAATGCGTGTTTCTTCGGAGACGGCGATGATCGCATCGGCCATTTTGAGCGCGGTGTTCTCCAGCCAGACGGTGAAATCGTAGCCGTGGCCGAGCTGCTCACGCTTCCAGGGACGCAGTGGCTCCAGCGAGTGAACGGTGAGCACCATGGGCACGCCGTAGTTGAGTTTGGCGAGGACGCCACCGAAGTGCGCATACCAGGTGTGCAGGTGGACGAGGCTGGCATCGATGCCAGCGGTGTTGAAATCGAGGCAGCGCTGCAACGCGCCGAAGACGGATTTCAAATTGAGCGGGCAGTCCCAATTTTTCGTGTCGAGCCCGAAGCCCTTCACCTGGAGGTTTTCCGTGCTGCTGTTTTGATCACCAAAGCAGCGCACATCGACTTCAATCAGCTTCGCCAGCTCGCGGGAGAGGTATTCGACATGCACACCGGCACCGCCGTAGATGTGCGGCGGGTATTCGTTGGTCAGGAAAAGGGTTTTCATGGTTTGGGACGGCGTTCGCAGTTCATTTCTTCTGCGATTTCGACCATTCCTCAATAGCGGGGATGTCGAAGATGCGGAAGCGCTTTTTGATGCGCTGTTCGAGGGCAAGCTGGGCGTGCTTGGCGACATCAAGCGAGGGATCCTCTTTGATGGCCTTGGTGAGCTGCCCGTTGGTCTCCGGCAAGTTGCTGCCGAGAAGGAGGAAGCAGACACGCAAACGCACTTCCCATGTCTGCTTGTAGTCACCGAGCAGTTTGAGCAGGGCCTCGGGTTTCACATCGGCCTCGTCGCGAATGTTTTGATCCTTGAACAATTCAGTCACGGGCAGGCGGTAGCCGGGATCTTCACGCTGGAGAAGCTGGATGGAGCGCACGGCGCGCAGATACTCGGCCTGTGCGGCCTCGTGAAGATGCTTCGAGTCTGGATCGCGCAGGTATTCGACGATCACCTCGAGCGGCTTGCGCATGCCGGTGGCAATGGCTTCGTCGGCGTAGGCGGTGAGGCGGTTGCGCTCCTTGAGCTGGATGAATTCCTGCTGCGTCGGCGAGATGTCGGGCCTCATCTCGGCCATGCGCGCAACGCCCTGTTGATCCGAGGCGGCCGCTGCTGGCGCGGGCGCAAGCTTTGGGTTGTTCAGCACGGTGGAGATGCTTTCCAACGATTCACGCGTGTTCTGCTGCAAGAGAAGCTGCTCGCGCCGCATGACATCGACCTGCTTTTGTAGCGCGGCGATTTGCTCGTCGGCCTTGGCGAGGGCTTCTTTGACGGCGCTCGCTGTTTGATCAGGAGCGGAGGAGGCTGTTGTTTGGAGCTTGGGAGCAATCTCATGCTCGTAGAACCACCGGCCTGCATACAGCACCAGCAAACCGATGACGAGCGAGGTGCTGAGCGAAATCACCAGATGCCGGTAAGTAAGGTGCGAGCGCCGCAGATTCGGCACATGTGCCGCCGCATCCCGGAGCAAAGGCAGCTCATCTTTAAGGGTGCCGGTCGTTTCGGATTTCGTCCTTTCTGCCGCCTCCTTTTTCCCAACCAGCCCGGCTGGAGGATGTTCCCCGCCCTCGGACTGGGGGTGGCTGCAGCGCGCGAACAACAATGCCTCCTCCTCCTCGTCGTTGTCTTCGTCGGGAGCAGTGGGTGTGGAATGGGAAAAAAGATCGGACATGAATGCGAGGCGATGACGTTACTCGATGAAGGTTGCCAGAATCAACAAACAAGGCCAGCCTTTGTCAGTCAACCCACCTCATGGCAACAGAATCCACCAACCCATCCGCATTGACCGCCCGCTCACCTGCTGCGCCAGGCACTTCATGGCGGCCCGGAACACTGCGTCAGGTGGCGCTCTGGGGGCTGCCCGCTGTGCTGGTGCTGCTGTTTCTGGTCTGGCCGTATCAGCAGTGGGATCTCGGCAAACGGCAGAGCATTCTGACCGGCTGGGCCAGATGGGTGAGCAAAAACGCGGACTGGCAGTTCTGCCTGCTGGTGCCCGCCTTGGTCGGCTGGCTGATCTGGATGCGGCGTGATGAACTGCGCAAACTGCCATGGCAGGGCACCTGGCTGGGCCTGCTGCCGCTCGGCCTGGGATTGTTTTTCTTCTGGCTCGGTTACAAGGCGGACACGGGCTACCCAGGGTTCCTGGCGGTGCAGTTCATCCTGGCCGGCATGATCCTGCTGGTGGCGGGGCGCGTCTGGATGCGCACGCTTTTCTTTGCGTGGCTGTTTCTCTTTTTCACCTGGCCGTTGCAGCCGTTGGAAGACTCCCTGGCATCACCCCTGCGCCCCAGAACCGCCGCCATGGCTGCCTCCTTGCTCAACATGGCCGGCGTTCCGGCGGTGAGCGAGGGTTCCGCGTTGCAGTCCGCGCCAGACACCGCACGCAGCATTGAAATCGGCAGCGCCTTCAGCCTCGACGTGGATGCGAAATGCAGCGGCATCAACTCGCTCTTTGCCCTGATGATGATCTCGGCGCTGCTGGGTTATCTGGCGCTCAAGCAGCCGCGCTCACGGCTCATTTTGTTCGCGTGCGCGATCCCGCTGGCCGTAGCGGGCAATGTCGTGCGCCTGCTGCTGCTGGTGGTGGGCACGCTGATGTTTGGCTCCGAATTCGCGGTGGGCAGACACATGGGTGATCATCAGGAAATGTCGCTGTATCATATGTTTGCAGGCTTTGCGGTGTTTGGCGTCGCCCTGGCGGGCATGTTTGCGTTGTGCTGGCTGTTTGAAGGACGCGAGATGAAGACCAACCTGAAACGTCATGGCAGGCTTCCTGCCTCCAGTGCCGCCTTCTCCATCCCGCTGCCACGCCGCACGCTGTCACAACTGGCCGCCGCCCTCCTGCTGCCACTGGCGGTGCTGGGCATCTGCGCCGGCACGGACATCAGTTTCCAGGTGTCCGAACCCGGCGTGCGGCTCGCACTGCCGCTGACCGTGGCAGATTACCAAGGACGTGAGTTCGACATGACGGCGCGGGAGAAAGACCTGCTCGATGAAGGCGTCAAACTGGCGCGCAGCGTCTATGCGTCAGCCTCCGGCAGGCAGATCATGGCCACGGTGATTCTCAGCGGCTATGTGAAACGCAGCCTGCACCGCCCGGAGGTCTGCCTGCCGAACCAGGGCTGGACCGTGACGGACCGCTCGCCGATTACGCTGCGTCTGGCAGACGGGCGTGAGATCACTGTCATGATGATGCGCATCTTCCGCGATGCGGAACCGCAGCCAGGCGTACGGATCAGAGCGAGGGCGTTGAATTTTTACTGGTACATCGGCTCCAACGGCACCACCTGCCCGGATCACTACGAGCATGTCTTCCTCTCCTACTTCGACTCCACGTTCCGCAACATCCAGCACCGCTGGGCGATGGCCTCCATCTACGTCCCGCTGCCGGAGCAGCGTGTGGGGCAGGAAGATCCCTTCACTGAACTCGGCGCGGTGGAGGATGCGCGCGATTTCATCGCCAAACTGGCGCCGCAGTTCATGCTCAAGGAGTCCGGCCGGCTTATCGGCTCAAATCTTCCTGCATCAGCACCTTGAACCCGGCGCTGGAGAGCACCTCGGCACCGATATCCGGGGAATCGAGGTGCAACACGAACACCGGATGCTGCGCAGGACGCACGAACAGCGAGTAGCTGAAGTCGATGTTGATCTCGGCGGAGAGCAGGGCGGAAAGCGCGTGTGCGAGCGAGTGGTCGGTCTCACGCAGCTCGACGGCGGTGACGGGGCACACGACATGCGGGATGCCTTTTTCAATGAACAGCATCTCAGTCGTTTCAGGATCACTGGGAACGAGGCGCACCAACGCCAGCTCGGTGGTGTCCTGCAACGAGAGGCCCAGCACCTCGATGTGATGCTCGGTGAGCAGCTTGACCAGCGCCATCAGCGCGCCCACGCGGTTATGCAAAAACACAGACAACTGCCGCACCGGCGAACCTTTGGGCGTGCTGGTTTCGGAATGAGTTTTGGGCTTGGAGGTGATCATGATCTGCTAGCCTGCGGGTCCGGTGGCGGAACGGCGGTCATCAAAGAGCGTCACACGCAGCGGGATGCTGGCCAGGGTGTCGTTCTGGTGCTGCACCAGCCAGCGGTACAGGCCCTGACGCTCGAACTTCACCCGCTGTAGCGTGTACACGATGTTGCGCGAGACGAACGGGATGAAAGACGAGGGAAACGTCACCTCCAGCATCGCCGGCATCGGCGGCAGGCACTCCTTGCCATCGGGATCTACGCAGCGGATCACAAACTCATGCCGTCCCGCGTCGTCTGCTTGAAAGACCGCCCGCACGGCGATGGAGCACTGGGGATGCACCACCGGAAAAGTCTGCGCGCACAGCGTGTCAAACGCGCCCTGGATGCACAGCTTGCCCTGGTAGTCAGCGGCAAAATCACAGACGGTGGCGAGCTGGATGTTCATGGGGATCGGATCGACTAGCGGCCAAACAGCCTGCGGAAGAAACCACCAATGCCTTTCTTTTCAGGCGGTGGAGGCGGGGCCGGACGCGCAACCTGGATATCCGTCGGTTTTTCGAGCACCTCCTCCTCGATGATCGTCGCCTTTGGCACATCCTTCATGGCCAGCAGCATCGGGTCATCCGCCGGGGCTTTCTCGAAGATGTTCGTGAACACCTCACGCACGATGGGCGCGGCCTTTCTGCCACCGCTGACATCCTCACCCGGCTCGCCCTCATAAACGACGGCGAAGGCGAACATCGGCTTCCCCGCAGGCAGAAAGCCGGTGAACCAGGCGAGGTTCTGATCTTTAGCGATCTTCCACTGGGCGGTACCGGTCTTGCCAGCGATCTCAGCCTGCTTGATGGCGGCGGAATGGCCCGTGCCGCCGCTGCCATTCACTACAGCCACCATGCCGTTGATCACCGCCTGGCGATGATCGGGATTGAGGTCAATGCGTTTGCGATCTTTCGGCTCGTAAGCCATCACCACCCGGTCCGCCAGATCCTGAATCTGCAAGACCAGACGCGGCTGCGGGATGCGCGCGCCATCACCGAGGCCGGCCATGCACTGGCAGACCTGCAAGGGAGTGGCCAGCACCATGCCCTGACCGATGGCCATGTTCGCAATGTCCCCCGGCAGCATCTTGTGACCTCGCTGCTGCATCGTCCAGGCGTTCGACTGGACAAAGCCTTCTCCCTCCGCCTTGAGAGGAATGCCCGTGCGCTCGCCAAAACCGAGCCGCAGCGCCATGCTCGAAAGATAATCTGCCCCGGATTCGAGGGCGGCACGGTAGAACCATGTGTTGCACGAGCGCTTGATGGCGGTGACTACCGTCATGGAGCCCTCGCCTTCCTTGTTCCAGTTCTTGAACACGCGGTTGCCGATCTCCATCGCGTTGTCGCAGTCAAAATAGGTCTTCGTATTCACCTTGCCGCTGTCGAGAGCGCCGAGCGCCGTGACGATCTTGAAGGTCGAGGCAGGCGGGTATTCGCCGCGAAACGCACGCGGATAGAGCGGCAGACGCGGGTCTTTGGTCAGTTCCTCATAACGTTTGGCGCGGATGCCGGGAACGAACTCATTGAGGTCAAAGCCAGGATTCGAGGCCATGGCCAGGATGTCGCCATTCGTCACGTCCATGATCACCATCGCACCGCTGGTGGTGTGCTTCCTGAGGGCGTTCTCGGCGTACTTTTGGAAGTTGTAGTCGATTGAGAGCACCACATTGCGGCCCGGGCTGGGCGGACGACGCACGTCTTCGGAAAGACGCTTGCCGTCAGGGCTGAACAGCACATTCACGATGCCCGGCTGGCCTTTGAGATCGCTGTCGAACGCGGTTTCGATGCCCTCACGGCCTTCCATCTCCTCAAACACCGGATCGCCGTCCACAATCGGCCCCGTGGGCAACGGACGTGTCTTGCCGGTGTAACCGATGATGTGGCAGGCGGTGGTTCCCTGCGGGTAATGACGCAGGTAGGCCGGCTGGATGACCAGACTTCCCCCCATCAGCGACTTGAGTTTCTCCTCCATGTCCGGCGTGATCTCCACGTTCAGCCCCTCCTCCACCGAAAACACCAGCGGCAGCCAGCGGCGGTGCTTATAGTGCAGCAGCACCCGTTCATCGCTCAGCGACCACGTCTTCCCCAGCACCTGGTTCACCTTGTCGATGGTCGATCTCGCAAACGCGGTGACCTGCGCGTCGCTGGAACCCTCCATGTAAGGCATCACCAGCGCGAGGTAGTTCGCCGCACGGTTTTGCGCGAACGGGATGCCGTGACGGTCCACGATCTGCCCGCGCGGAGCCGGTACGCTCAGGGTCAACGCCCGTGCCTCGCGCTGCGTCTGCCAGGAGGCCTTCAAGTCTTCCTTCGGAGGAGGCGGTGGTTTGGCAGCGGCCTCCTTCTCAGGCTCCACCACCGGTTGGGCCTTGAGCACCACCTGGGCGGATGCCGGGTCAGAAAGCACGGTCAGCGCGCAAAGGCCCGCCGCCAGAAACCGGCAAAGCGTGCGCGACATCGTCAGATCACACAAAGGGAGCATGGGGTTAAAAAACAACCGCCGGGAATCAAACGACCACCCGGCAGACGCCCCGAACATGCGGCCCCGCACGCATGGCGTCAAGCCGGAGGTCTTTGCGTCCGAATTTCGCGATGTGGGAAAAAGGCATTGCGCTGCCAGCCCGCATTTGCTGGAATCGCGCCTCCTATTAAATCCAACCACACTCCATGAGCCAGTCCTCCTCCGGCAAAGCCGACATGAAACTCTTCTGGGCCTGCTTCATCGCCCTCGTCGCCACCTCCTTTGTCTTCGGCGTCCGCGCCAACACCATCGGCATGCTGCAGGACAGCTTCAATCTCTCCGAGGCGGAGAAGGGCAACATCAACGGCGCGGGCATGTGGCCCTTCGCCCTGAGCATCATTTTCTTCAGCCTCGTCATCGACCGCATCGGCTACAAGACGGTCGCATTCATCGCCGCCACCTGCCACATCGTCTCTCTCGTGCTCACGCTCAAGGCCAGCGGCTACGAGAGCTTCTACTGGAGCACCCTGCTCGTCGCCGTGGCCAATGGCACCGTCGAATCCTTCATCAATCCCGTCATCGCCACTGTCTTCAGCAAAGAGAAGGCCAAGTGGCTGAACATCCTCCACGCCGGCTGGCCCGCCGGCCTCGCCCTCGGCGCGCTCTTCTGCGCCCTGCTGCCCGACACCAAGCTCTTCTTCGAGGCCGTCTGGCAGTTCCGCTTCGCGCTCTGCTTCATCCCCGTGGTGCTCTACGCCCTGCTCATCCTGCCGCGCACCTTCCCCGTCAACGAACGCGTCGCCGCCGGTGTCAGCTACCGCGACATGCTCAAGGAAGTCGGCGCGGTCGGCTTCTTCATCATCGGCTCTCTCGCCTACTTCGCCGTCATGCAGATGATCGGTCATGAGGCCTCGCTCAAGGCCTCGCTCCTCGCCGGACTCGTCGTCGGCGTTGCCGCCGGAGCCTACACCTATTCGCTCGGCAACTGGCTCTTCATCATCGTTCTCATCACCATCGGTCCCCTCGCCACCACCGAACTCGGCACCGACGGCTGGATGCCCGAGTTGCTCAAGCTCAGCGGCCCCGACTTCCCGAACTTCGCCACCTGGATCTTTGTGTATGTCTCCGTCATCATGACCGTCCTGCGCTTCTACGCCGGGCCCATTGTTCACAAGTTCTCGCCCATCGGCCTGCTCGTGGTGAGCGCCTTCATCGCCGTCCTCGGCCTCAACTTCCTCTCCAATGCCACGGGCTGGACCATCCTCGTCGCCTCCACCGTCTATGCCTTCGGCAAAACCTTCCTCTGGAGCACCACCCTCGGCCTCACCTCCGAGCAGTTCCCCAAGGGCGGTGCCCTCACACTGAATGGCGTGTCCGCCGTTGGCGTGCTGTTCCTCGGCGTGCTCGGCAGCCCCTACATCGGCTACAAGCAGGATCTCGACATGGACAAACGCCTGTCCACCCCCCAGCACAGCGCTCTTCATGAGCAGATCAAAGGCGAGCCCAAGCCCGGCATCTTCGGCAGCGCCCCCACCCTCGACCAGGAAAAGATCAAGGCCCTCCCCGCCGCCCAGCTTCAGCAGCTCGAAACCGTCCAGGCCGCCAGCAAGCGCAACGTCTTCACCACCATCGCCTTGCTGCCCACTTTTATGGCATTCTGCTACGTCGGCCTGTTCCTCTACTTCAAGAGCAGGGGCGGCTACAAGCCTGTTGCCCTCGGCCACGGCGAGGAAGGCGAGCCCGGCTTCTGACCGGTCGCAGCTTCGCCGTCAAGAGTCATGCACACGAATGTTTGAGGACACGACTTTGAGCCCTTCCTCGATCTCTTGACCACTCCATAGCGCCCCCCTATCTCACGAATAAGAACACTTTTTTCTTGTCGCTTGGGAGTGTGGCACCTAAAACACGCCCTTTCCCGACAACGACACCAACCAACATCCAACACACTCCTCTCCCTCTATGAGCGAAAACAATCGAATGAGACTTCTCTGGGCCGGCTTCATGGCCATCCTTGCCGCTGGCGTCGGCTTTGCCGTCCGTGGCGGCATCTTTGACAACTGGGCCAAGGAATTCGGCTTCACCGGAGCGCAACTCGGTGCCATCGGCGGCATGGGCTTCAACGGCTTCTGCTTCGGCATCATCCTCGGCGGCGTGGTGGTGGACAAGATCGGCTACGGCAAGCTCATCGTGCTGGCATTCCTGCTGCACGTCGCCTCGGCTCTCATCACCTTCACCGCCAGCGGTGGCAATGCCTTCATGGTGCTCTCGCTCGGCATGTTCATCTTCGCCTTCGCCAACGGGGCGCTGGAAGCCGTGGCCAATCCGCTCGTCGCCACGCTGTTCCCGGAAAACCGCACGCATTACCTCAACATCCTGCACGCCTCCTGGCCTGCCGGGATGGTGATCGGCGTGATCATCGGCTGGTTCCTCGACGACAAGATGAACATCAACTGGCGCATCCAGCTCGCGCTCTACCTCATCCCCACCGTGATCTACGGCCTCATGTTCATGGGTCAGAAGTTCCCGCAGTCTGCGGCTGCCGCCAAGGGCGTCAGCTTTGGCAACATGCTCAAGGATGTGGGCATCCTGGGTGGCGCAGTCGCCTGCTTCCTGCTCTCCTTCTTCGCGGAAGGCTTTTTCAAGGATGTGATCGGTCTCGCTCCCGATCTGTCCAAGAACCTCGGCTATGGTGTCGGTGGCGCGTTGCTCATCGGCGTGGGTGTGATCACCAAGTTCTCCCTCGGCTCGATTGTCCTGTTCATTCTTTTCATTGCCCACGCCCTCGTCGGTGCGGTGGAACTCGGCACGGACGGCTGGATTCAGAACATCACGGGTAACCTGTTCACCCCTGAGCAGGGCAAGGCGCTCTTCCTCTGGACCTCCGCCATCATGTTCGGCCTGCGCTTCTGCGCTCACTGGATCGAGAAGACCCTCAAGCTGTCCCCCGTGGGCCTGCTCTTCGTCTGCTCAGCGCTCGCCGCTGGTGGCCTGACGTTGGCCGCGACGATGAACTCCTTCACCACCGCGCTCATCGCCCTTGGCATCTATGCCTTTGGCAAGACCTTCTTCTGGCCCACCATGCTCGCTGTGGCCTCCGACCGCTTCCCGCGCACAGGCGCTGTCGCCATCTCCATCATGGGTGGCATCGGCATGCTCTCCGCCGGCATCATCGGCGGCCCGGGTCTGGGCTACATGAAGGACCGCTTCGCGGGTGAGGATCTCAAAGCCAAGAACCCGGCCTTGTTTGAAACCTACAAGGCCGCCGCTCCGAGCAAGTTCCTGAACATCGACGCCACCGCCGCCACCGGCTTGGATGGCAAGAAGCTCTCCGAGGCCAAGGAGGCCAAGGAAAAGACCCCGGATCAGCAGGTCGTCGTGGCCGCCGACCAGCAGGGCGACCGCAAGACCCTGAAGTTTGATGCCTACATCCCGGCCACCATGGCCGCGATCTACCTCCTCCTGCTG
Organism: Prosthecobacter sp.; assembly: GCF_034366625.1. Taxonomy (NCBI): domain Bacteria; kingdom Pseudomonadati; phylum Verrucomicrobiota; class Verrucomicrobiia; order Verrucomicrobiales; family Verrucomicrobiaceae; genus Prosthecobacter; species Prosthecobacter sp. The sequence goes on along the minus strand of NZ_JAXMIH010000015.1, from coordinate 123,066 downwards.
CTCTACTTCAAGGCCATCGGTGGCTACAAGCCGATCACCATCGACGATGAGATAGCTGCTGAGAAAGCATAACCAGCCCTCCATCTCCCCATGCGGCGTCCCCTCACCGGGACGCCGTTTTTATTTTCACACTTGCCGCCGCCGCGAATCAGGCAAACCTCAACGGCGAACAGCAAACCGAGAACAGCGAACCGATCCCATGCCCACCTACGTTTACGAAACCATCCCCCAGTTTGAAGGCGAGCCCACCAAGCGCTTCGAGCTCCGCCAGAGCATGAAGGACGCCGCGCTCACGCAGCATCCTGACAGCGGCCAACCGATCCGACGCGTCCCCATCGGCGGCACCGGCCTCATGGGAGCCAGCAGCAGTTCCCAATCATCCGGCAGCGGTTCCTGCGGCAGCGGCTGCGGGTGCCATTGAAGCTGGAGTGCGCACGAAAAAGAGACTGAGCAGCCTGACTAATCCTGGGTGAGTTTGTATGGGCCAAGAGCGGCTTTACGAAGACTCCGGCGCACTCACGACCTCTGTCTGTTCAGTTCCGGCTCCAGTTTCGTGTGTTTCGTGGGCTACCTCTACGGTCTTGCCCTTCCGCAGCAGCCTTGCTGCGTAGAAACCATCAAACGCACCCGTCTCCGGTGTGCGGTGCAATTCTTCTTCCAGCGTCCATTCGTCGCCGTGCTTGGCCAGGAACGCCTGTACTTGGCGTTCGTTCTCGCTCGGCAGGATGCTGCACGTGGCATAAACGAGCTTGCCGCCGGGAGCGACCATGCGGCAGTAGCTTTCGAGAATCTCCGCCTGCAAGGCGATGAGCCGGTCGATCTCCGCATCGCTGAGTTTCCACTTCGCATCCGGGTTGCGGCGCAGTACGCCCAAACCTGAGCACGGCACATCCAGCAGCACGCGTTCCGCCTTCTGCGCGAGACGTTTTACGGTCTTCGAACCTTCGATTTCACGTGCCTCGATGATGTCCGCGCCCGCGCGTGAGGCACGCTTGCGCAGCTCGGCCAGTTTCCACGCGTGAACGTCCAGCGCGAGGATGCGGCCCTTGTTGCGCATCAGCGCCGCGAGGTGCAACGCCTTCCCACCGCCGCCAGCGCAGGCATCAATGACCCGCATGCCCGGTTCCGGCTGCAAAAACGGCGCGATGAGCTGCGATGCCGCATCCTGCACCTCAAACAAACCCGCTTTGTAGGAGTCGGTGCCAAACAGGTTCGCCCGCTGCTTCAAGCGCAGCGCGCTCGGCACATTATCCACCGCCTCCGTCTCGAATCCCTCCTGCCCCAGCCGCTCACGCAGCGCACGGCGGTCATTTTTGAGTGTGTTCACGCGCATGAACACATCCGCCGGCAGATTCAGCGATTCACGCAACGACGGCCATGCAGCGCCGAGTTCGCGGCTGCCGCGTTCCTCCAGCCAGTCGGGAATCGCGGCACGAATCGCCGGTGATGCGCCCTGCTTCGCCCGTTGCAGCACATCGCCCGGTTTCACCTCCGGTGCCGTTTCATCCTTCGGCAGATCGCGCCCGTTCGTGATCCAATAAGCCGCCCACACGCGCCACAGCCGCTCCGGGGTGATTTCTTCCGGCTGGGTGTGCTCCGTGTCGGGCAAACCGGCCAGATACCAGTACCAGCGCCACCAGCGCACGCACTCATAGATCGACTCCGCAAAGATGCGGCGGTCGCGGCTGCCCCATTTGCGATGCCGTTTGAATGTAAACTCGATCACCTTGTCCGCATATCTCCGCCCCACAAACACCTCCCCGAGGGAAAGGACGATTTCATCAAGCAGATGGGGGGGGAGCTTCATCCGCTGCCGATAGTCCGCCCGTGTTCGCAGTGCAAGCCGCCTTTGCCCAAGGCTCTGGGGGTACATTCGCAGCCCTTGAGCCGTAGCCGTCAAACGTGTCTTTCACCTTGGCAGCCCAAAAACACAGGTCCAGCATCTGTTGCGACCACTTGCGCGAGGACAATCCAAGAGCACGCTTCGGCAGGCCGTGAGTAGCCTGATGGTTCCGCCATGCGCAATGATAAGAGCTAACCCTCGTATTCCTATGACAAAGTTTGTCGATCTCTCGCTCTTTGCTTCCCCCGACAGTCGCCGGAGATTTTCTTTGGTGACAACGAAACAGCGGCCCGCCTGTGGCAGGTTGGCGAAGCCACTCATCGCTTGCCGGCTTTGGCTGCTCTCCGCACTCGCCCTCATGGGTTCGGTCGCCATGGCTGACAGTTGCCCCTACTGTGGCCAATATTACGGTGCGCCGATGCCCGGAGATGAGTCACGGGTCTATGCGCTTCGTCAAGCACATGAGGCTAGTTGCCCGAGCAGACCCCAAGGAGGAGGTGGCGGCAGGACCTATGGCGGCAGTGGCAACATTTTTGATGAGTTTTTCCGAAAGCTCAGACAGCCTCCAGTCCAACCGCGCGCAGTCCCACCCCCCATGCCACAACGGCCCAGTCCATCCGGAGGCAATGATTTCCGCGAGGCTGCGAGCAGATTTGAACAGATGGGCAGATCGGCTCCCCCACAGAGCAGCGTGAAGCGAGAAACCACTGCTGCGCCTTCAAAAGGGGGCCTTTTCAACCGCTTGTTCAGTCACAAGTCCAATCCGGACGATCCCGGCCTGCAAGCTCGGGATCGCATTCCGGCAGGTTCGGATACCAGTGCCCGCCGTCAGGGAGCATCTGCCATGGTGCATGGAGAACAGGCGGTCAGAGCGGCAAGCGATGAAGATATGAAGGCCAAGGCCGGTCTCGGGTTTGACACCTCCGGCCTCACGCCAGCGGGTGCAGACTCCGGCACGTTTCTGCGTACGGCCATGACAGGACCGTCCCGCAACATTCTTTACCGCAAGGAGTTGCCGAAGGGAGTGAAGCTTCCGCCAGACGTGGAGCAGCGGCGACGTGCGTTGGTGGATGAGCGGGTGAAGCAGATGGAGAACTACCGCAATACCTACCTAAATTACGACAAAGCCAAGAATGATCCGATCCAACGTGACAAATTGGAGAAGGACCTCACCCGCATCAACCGCTCCGTGCATGAGACGGAGACTAAGATCGAGAAGGAATTGAGCAACGCGGCGCAGAAAGACCCCCAATTGAAAGACTCCCTCATCAAGGTGCTGCTGGTGGAAGAGTGACCCCGTTGCCTGAATGACCCCAACGACGGATGACCTTCAGCCCTCGAACATCATCAATCACCTTCATTACCATGAAACAGTTCCCATGCCTGATCCTGGTCCTGCTGATGAGCTTGAGTACAACCGCACAGCTTGCAGCCGAGGAGCAGCAAGTGTCCATCAAGCTTGCAAAAATCGTCCCGGTGCCACAGAGCCTGCCAGCAACGTTGCTCAACGATCTGAACAAACGACATGAGCGTTTGGACACATGGCGTTCGGGCATCAAGGAGAAGGTGGAGAAATTCAACGCTCTTGGGTCATTCAAGCCGGGCTCGACAGAGGATGCCCTGCGTCGCCGGGATCTTGAAAAACTGGCGGAAGAAGCCAAGTCCTGCAGCATTGCAGTCAAGAAGTTCAATGCTGAAGTGGAAGCGCTTACGGCTTCGCCCTCCACCCGGGATCAAGCGGCTGCATCATGGTCCCGCCAATGGAATGCCGCCGAGAACAAAAAAGTACTGACTGCACTCGAAGCATTCAAGGATGCCAAACTGAGAGAATGGATCGAGAACAAAGCGCCCAAAGACCGAGTTCCAGGAACTCCGAGCAGCCTCCCTCCCGCTGCGAGCGACATGATCTCAGCAAACGGCACAATGCTCACCTTCAAAGATGGGTTCTTCGATCAGCGTGCAAGCGATACGAAACGCGAGAACCTGCTCGCTTTTGAAGCGGGCAAGGTTCTCTGGTCGGCCAACATGACGGGCAAAGTGGATCAGAGCCAGTCGTTGGAAGATTGGTTCAAAGGCTTTCTTCGTACGAACCCTGGTCTGGTTGAGGAACTGAAGGCAGCAAGGCACCAAGGCGAGGGGCTTTCTGACCTCGGCGATTTGGCAGACGCACAGTCTCAATTTGCACACGTCTTTCGCGCCAGGGCGCTCGGCCTCGGCAGCAAGGAGCGACAATCTGAATTGAACTTGTTTAAAAATAAAATATCCCCGCTTTTAGAAAAATGAATCCCCGCCGGTTTGAACGCAGGGCATCCCAGTCCAAGCGACGGCATGCACAACAGGTGCTTAGATAACGGTTCCAAATTCACGTAACAGACCATACACCATGAAAACTACCCCCCATCGGCCTCAGCCAGCCGTTCTCCGTTTTGTCTGGCTCGGCCTGCTTCTGCTCAGCGTCAGTCTTCTGGATGGTTGCGCGCCGTCCACATGGGACCGGCTTGACCCAGAATATACCGCGCTGCTTCCCACCGCGCGGACGGACTCGCGGGAGAATGCCCTCGTTGGAATCTGGCATACTCAGACCCAACCACGCTTTTTCCACCCCTCCTCGCGATACACACTGCAATTCTCGTCCGACAATACTGCGCGCTGGCGGGGAGATGGCATGGAAGGGGCATACGGCCAATGGAACTACCGTGGCCATGGGGTATGGACCGTTACCTGGACGAGAAACGCCTTTGTCAACGCCGCAGCGGGCCAATACTGGCTGCCGATCACGGTGCGCCACACAGGGCGATATCTGCTGGTGGACGCTCCTTTCAATGGGGGAGCCTTCAGCAGAGGTGGTGTGATCCAAAATCACTTGGTTTACGTATCCTCGAATGACGAAACGGCGATGCGGCATGCGTTGAACAAGCGTTTCTAATCCGCACCTCCTCGCCTGCTGAAACAGCCTCGCCTGCCCTCCGGGGTACGTCGGGAAGATCGCCTTCTGGCTCGCCAGCAACGCTGACAGCGGTGGCTTGGGCATGGGTGACGATGACAGGCGGCACGGCACCAAGAAATCACTAGCCCCACCGTCCAAGCAGTCTAATCTCCGCGACCCCAAAAACACATGCCCACCGAGTTCGACATTCAATACGCCCTGGAGAACACCCAGGTTTTGCACGAACCGGACCGCCGCATCGACACCTTCGGCAGCACGCAGTTTGAGTTTCAGATTGTCACCGAACTGATGGACACCGTCGGAGCCGTGCGCGTGCGTGAGGGCCGTATCGAGGCCGAGAAGCCGCTCATCCTGCGCCCCGAAATACCCGGCCACTTCGATTTCGAGGGCTTCGGCCCTGAGGTGGCCGCGTTTGGCGACTTCCTCCGGGACAACCTGCACAAGCTGGCGATCCTCAAGTACGGCTTCAAGTTCCGCAAAGGCGAGATCACCGAGCAGATCGTGCATGAGTCGATGGAACACGTCTGCGGCAAGCTGCTGGGCGACATCCGCACCTCCGGCAACCCGATGCGCGCCGTGATCCAGGGCGTGGACGACACCTGGGAAATCTGCCTGCTCAAGTTCACCGTCGAGATGATCGAGAAGTCCCAGAACATCAACCTCTTCGATTTCAAACGCCGCGGCCTCCTTGGCTGAGCGCCCGTTTGTTGATTCCCGCGATGGCACGCACCCAGATCAAACTGCTGATTTTCCTCATCACCACAGGCCTGGTGGCCGGCACGCTGGCGATGGGATACTGGGTTTACATGAACATCCTGCTCAAAGAGAGCCAGGTGGAGAACGACATCGCCGCTATGAAGGGACTGGACCGCCCGCGCATCGACCCCGGCGCACGTCGTTTCGAGGCCGCCGTCGAACTCATCCGCAGCGGCAAGATCGAGGAAGGCCGCGAGGCGCTCTACAAGCTGCGCCAGCAGTTCCCCGACTCCGCCACCTGCGCCGACGCCATGCGCATCATTGGCGAGATCAACATGGACCAGCTCTATTCCCCGAACAACACGGCGGGCAAGAAGGACTACATCGTGCAGCCGGGTGATTCGCTGAACCTCATCGCCACCAAGCAGGGCACCACCGTGGATTCCATCATCCGCTCCAGCGGATTGATGAGCTTCAATCTCCAACCGGGCGATCATCTCACGATCATCCCGATGGACTTCCATCTCGGCGTCAGCGTGTCTAAAAAACAGGTCATGTTGCTGCGCAAAGTCGGCGACAAAGAATATCTCTTCAAAGTCTATGACGCGAAGGACATCCGCCTGCCGCCCGGCACGCGCCTGCCCGTGGAAATGGAAATCGCCGGAAAAAATGCCATCTTCGACGGCAAGCCCGTCATCTCCACCGACCCCAACTACATGGAGGCGGACAAATGGATTCCCGGCAGCAAAGCCGGCGTCAGCCTCCGCACACCGCCCGTCGCACGTGCCCTGCCCGTGGAGGAGCCGAAGGCTCCCTCCAGGAAAAAAGAACTCACCCCTGCTGCCACTCCGGCCCCGGTGCCCACCGAAGCCGCTGAAACCGGCATTTTTCTCGCCCGCGAAGACATCGAAGAACTCTTTGCACTGGTGCGCAAAGGGTCAAAGTTGAGCCTCGTGAGATAACCACCTCACCCCCTTTCCCCTGACCGCCATGAAACAAGTTTTGGAATTCGAAAAACCCGTCGCCAAACTCCGCGAGGAAATCGAGGAGGCCAAAAAGAAGCTCGCTGCCAAGCCCAGCGACAAGCTTGCTAATCAGATCGCCGATCTCGAGACCAAGGCCGACACCTTGCAACGAGACATCCACGCCAACCTCTCCCCCTGGCAGCGAGTGCAAATATCCCGCCACATCGCCCGGCCCTTCATGCTCGATTACATCAAGCACTGCTGCGAGGAGTTCGTGGAATTGCACGGCGACCGCCACATCGGCGATGACAACGCCATGCCCGCCGGATTCGCTACCATCGGCGGCCAGCGTGTCGCCATCCTCGGCCATCAGAAGGGCCGTGACACGAAGGAAAACCTCCTCCGCAACTTCGGCAGCGCCCATCCCGAAGGTTATCGCAAGGCGCTTCGTCTCATGCGCATGGCCGAAAAGTTCAGCCTGCCCATCGTCACCCTCATCGACACGCCCGGAGCTTTCCCCGGCATCGGCGCTGAAGAACGCAACATCGCCGAAGCCATCGCCTTCAACCTGCGCGAGATGATGACCCTGCGCACGCCCGTCATCGCCATCGTCATCGGCGAAGGCGGCAGCGGCGGCGCTCTCGGCATCGGCATCGCCGACCGCGTCCTCATGATGGAAAACGCCTACTACTCCGTCATCAGCCCCGAAGGCTGCGCCGCGATTCTCTGGAAACACCGTGAGCATGCTCCCGAGGCCGCCTCCGCGCTCAAACTCAGCGCCCAGGATCTGTCGAAGCTCGGCGTCATCGACGGCATCATCCCCGAACCTCTCGGCGGTGCTCACAACGACCACGTCACCGCCGCCGCCGCCCTCAAAGGCGCCGTGCTCGCCACGCTGGCCGAACTCGGCAAAATCCCGACCGCGAAACTGCTGGAACAGCGCTATCAAAAATTCCGCGCCCTCGGGCAGTTCACGGAAGGCTGAGCAAACTCGTCATCGACAAGTGTGGTCATTTCCTGACCACGCACTCCTCGTGTGGACACATTCCTGTCCATCCCATGTCTTCGACCAACACCACGCGTGACGACGGACAACCCGGCTGCTTGAGTTCGCTTCGATTTGAACCGACTCATGCGCCAACTCCCGATCACGCTTCTCCTTGCCCTGACCACGGCGTCTTTCGCCGCAGATCCGTCTGCGCCGAAAAAAACGGCACCTTCGAAGACGAAGAAAATCCCTGAAATCGTCATCACCGCCACGCGAACCGCAAGTCCTGCATCCAAAGTGCCTGCGGTGGTCAAGACGCTCGACAAGAAGCAGATGGAAGAACGCCTCGTGCGCACCTTCCCTGAAGCGTTGCGTGAAACCCCGGGCATCACCATTCAAAAGACCTCCAACGGCCAAGGTTCGCCCTTCATCCGCGGGTTCACCGGATTCCGCAACCTGCTGCTCATCGACGGCACTCGATTCAACAACTCTACCTTCCGCGAAGGCCCGAACCAGTATTGGAACACCATCGATCAGTTCGCCCTTGATCACATCGAGGTGCTGCCCTCGCAAGGTGGCACGCTCTATGGCAGCGACGCCATCGGCGGCACCGTGAACGCCTTCACCAAAGGCTCCGGCTTCCTCAGCGAAGCGGAAGGCAGCTTCTTCACCCACGGTCAGGCCGACTACCGCTACGCCAGCGCCGAACGCAGCCACGTCGAGCATCTCGAAGCCAGCATCGGCCAGGGCCAGCAGTGGGGGCTGCACCTCGGCGGCACCTTGAGCCAGTTCAACGACGTGCGCACGCGCCAGGGCATCCAGCGCCACACCGGCTATGACCAGTGGGCCTTCGATGTCCGCCTCGATGTCGCCCTGGATGACCAGTGGCAGTTCACCATTGTGCATCAGCAGGCACGTCAAAACGATGTGTGGCGCACACATGACACCACCTCCGGCGTGTCGTTTGCCGGCACCACCATCGGCACCAACCGCCTGCGCCTGTTTGACCAGGAACGCAGCCTGTCCTACCTGCGCCTCGCCGGCCATGATCTGCACGGCATGATCGACGCCGCCAGCCTCACCCTTTCGCTGCAAACCGCCGGCGAAGACCAATATCGCATCACCGGCCCCGGCGTGGTGAGCTATAACGATGTCGATGTCACCACGCTCGGTGTCGATCTTCAGCTCGAAAGCGCCTCGCCGATCGGCAAGCTCGTCTATGGCATCGACTACTACCACGACTGGATCGAATCCGACGGTGCGAACAATTTTGCCGGGCCCGTGGCCGATGATTCGAGTTATGACCTCCTCGGCATTTTCATCCAGGACGAAATCAACGTCTGCGACCGCGTGCATCTCTTCCTCGGCGGTCGTTTCACCCATGTGCGCGCCGATTTGGGGAAATTCCGCAATCCCGTGACCCTCACCCAGTCCAACTACTCGGATGAATGGGCCAACTTCTCCGCGAGCGCCCGCTTCCTCATCGACCTCGATGAACACGACCGCTTCCAGCTCTTCGGCGGCGTTTCACAAAGCTTCCGCGCACCCAACCTCTCCGATCTCTCCCGCGATGACTTCTCCGCCACCGGCATCATCGAAGTTCCCTCCACCGGCCTCAATCCCGAGACCTATCTGACCTATGAACTCGGTCTCAAAGCCCAGACCGAGGCCGTCACCACCAGCTTCAGCTATTTCTTCACCCAGATCGAAGACATGATCGTGCGCCGTGCCACCGGCGTGCCCGGCCAGGTGTCCAAAACCAACGGCGGCGACGGCTACATGCAGGGCGTCGAGTTCGCCACGCGCTGGCAGATCAACCCACATTGGAGTGTGTTCGGCCAGATCGCGTGGGTCGAAGGCGAGGCGGATCAATTCATCGGCACCACTCAGCAGACACGCCGCGAACCGCTCGGCAAGATCGCCCCGCTCGTTGGTTTCGGCGGCGTGCGCTGGCAGACGAAGGACCGCCGCTTCTGGACGGAACTCGTCTGCCTCAGCTACGGCGAAGCCGCCCGTCTCAGCACCCTCGACCAGGCCGACACCTCGCGCATCCCGCCCAACGGCACGCCCTCCTTCTGGCTGCTCAGCCTGCGCGGCGGCTGCAAGGTCAACGACCACCTCATCCTCACCGCCAGCCTCGAAAACCTCCTCAATCAAACCTACCGCTACCACGGCTCCGGCTCCAACGAACCCGGCTTTGGCGTGAACCTGGGTGCCACGGTGATGTTTTAACCGGGTATTGGCGCTTTACAGACCTCGGCCCGCTGGGAAAACTGCGAGCCTATGAAATGGCTCCTCCGCATTGTTGTCGTTCTCGTTGTTCTCATCGCCGCCTTCCTCTGGCTGGGCTATTCCCAGATCGACAGGCTGATCAAGCTTGGCATCGAAAAAGGCACCCCGCCCGTTGTGCAAACCAGTGTGACGGTCGCCGCCGTGAAACTCTCACCTTTTTCCGGTACGGGCACCATTGAAGGTTTCGAAATCGGCAATCCTAAAGGCTTCACCGGGCCCCGGGCCATGCACATCGGCAAAGCTGAGATGGCCTTGGACACCTCCAGTGTCAGCGGTGACAAAATCGTCATCAAGCACATCCGCATCGCCGCCCCCGAGATCAACCTCGAAGCCGGCCTCGGTGGCACGAACCTCAAGCACATCGCCAAAAATGCGCAGGACTTCGTCTCACAACAAAGCACCGCCGCCGGCAAGGACAGCACAGCCGCGCCAGCCGACGACGGCAAGCCCAAGAAATCCGTCAAACTCCAGGTCGATGAACTGCTCATCACCGGTGCCAAGCTCAGCGCCAGCGCCGCTGGTATCGTGCCCGGAGCCAATGCCAACGTGACCCTGCCGGACATCCGCCTGACCAACCTCGGCTCCGGCGGTGCTGGCATCTCCCCGGCCGAACTGATCGCCCAAGTCCTCAGCCGCATCAGCACGGAAGCCGCCAAGGCCAGCGCCAACGGCTCCCTCAAAAACCTGCTCCAAGGCAGCGGAGTCAAAATCGAAAGCGACGGCCTCAAGGACGGCGTGGATGGCGTCAAAAAGCTGTTCAGGAAATAAACGACCTCACGCATCCACCACACGCAGCACCACCTCAGATGAGGCGTCGTGCATGATCTGACTGGTGAGTCCGGCGATGCTGTGCCGCCCGGCGGGCTTTTCCTGAATCATCTCGTCCCGCGTGACGATGTCCCATTCCAAATGAAGGTATTCGGCGATCACATTGGTAAGGCTGAGCTGGAAAAAATGTCCGACCGCCGCCCACACGATGGCGATGTGTCCATCACACCGCCCCTGCTCCACCGCCTCACGCAAACGGCCCAGCACGGCCTGATAGCGGGCATGGCGCGTTGATTTAAGGAGCACGGCACCCGCGAACACGCTGCGTTTTGCCGCAGCGGCAGGAAGCTGTGCCGACAAGGCCGCATCTGTGGCGATGAGACCTTCCAGATCGCCGGCCTGAGCGGACTGCCAGGCCGACTTGAGCGCCGGGCCGAGCACCTCCCGCAACACCCCTTCCGTGAACTCCTCCCATGCCGCAGGCAAAGGCAGCACGCCGTCGTCCACCAACAACAGCTCCGTCCGCGCACGCACACTGCCGAGCAACCACTTCACCCAGTCCAGACCACGGGACCAGTCCTCGATGATCTGCGCCTCATCCGCTGTGTCATGCGGTGTCGGTAGCAGGGTGATGGATGGCAGCAGATGAAGTTTCATCACGACAACAGCTCGCGCCGCGGCTTGGGGCGGCGATTATCAAACCTTCGTTGCAGGAACCGATTCATCGCGTGAATTATGCGCTCACGCGCTGCATTGCGCGAACAGAATACTTTTCATGAGCGAAGCCTCCCCACTTGACACCACCACGCCCTGGTATGCCTGCCAGCGCTGTGGCAACTGCTGCCGCTGGCCGGGCGACGTGCGTGTCACGGACGAGGAGATCACCCGCATCGCGGCGTTTCTGGACATGCCCCGGATCGAGTTCATCGAGCAATGCACCCGCCTGAATGCCAACCGCACCGGCCTGAGCATCATCGACAAGCCGAACGGCGAGTGTCTGTTCCTCGAAGGCGTGAATGTCTGCCGCATCCAGCCGGTGAAACCGGCACAGTGCGAAGGATTCCCCAATGCGTGGAAATTTCCCGGCTGGCGGGAGAAGTGCGAGGCGGTGGAGATGCCCCGCCCTGCCGCAGTTCAGTCCTGAAGCTTCACAGTGGGCTTCGCGTGCTTGTCGAAGACGACGGTTTTCTTGTACGCGTAAGGTTTGCACAGCACCACCTTGCTTACCTCGGTGCGGATGACGGCGAATTTGTGGTAGTCCTCGGTCTGGCAATATTTGCGGTAGTAGGCCTGCGCTTTGCCCGGCATCTGGTCCCAGTAACGCTTCGCTGCCTCGCCCTCGACGATCCGCGTGAAGCCGGAAAGGTAAACGAGCGTCTCCAACGACGCCGAGGCGAACATCCACTCTGCCTGCGGATTGCGCCGCAACTCGGCCACTTTTTGCGAGGTGGGCGCCGTGATTGAGACGATCTCCTCCAAATCGCCCGTGACCTGCGTGGTCATCCATGTGGCATGTGGATGCCCCTGGTCATCCGCCGTGGCCAGCACGGCATTTTTGCAATTCATCACCAGTTGCTGAGCCTCGCGGGTCACATCATTGTCGATTTTCATGCTTAAACATAGCGCCCGGTCTCCCCGACGACTCCGCCTGCCTTGCCTGACTGTGCACGAATCTTGAAAAGGCACGGTGCTGGACAAACCGCCGATCTCATGACATCTCCACGCGATGAAACCCCAAACCATCGTCACTCTCGACCTCGAAGGCGTCCTCGTGCCCGAAATCTGGATCGCCTTTGCGGAGAAGACCGGCATCCCCGAACTGCGCCGCACCACGCGCGATGAACCGGACTACGATGTCCTGATGAAGGGGCGCCTGAAGATCCTCGATGAGCATGGATTGAAGCTGCCGGACATCCAGCAGGTCATCGGCACGCTGTCGCCCATGGAAGGCGCGAAGGCGTTCCTCGATGAGTTGCGCTCCATCACGCAGGTGATCATCCTGAGCGACACCTTTGGCGAATTCGCCCAGCCTTTGATGCGCCAGCTCGCCTGGCCGACGATCTTCTGCCACCAGCTCGAAGTCGCCGCCGATGGCCGCATCGTGAACTACAAACTGCGCCAGCCAAACCAGAAGCAGAAGTCCGTGGCTGCCTTCAAAGCGCTCAACTACCGCGTCATCGCCGCCGGGGATTCCTTCAATGACACGACAATGCTCGGCGAGGCCGATATGGGCTTCTTCTTCCACGCCCCCGCCAGCATCCAGGCGCAGTTCCCGCAGTTCCAGGCCTTCGAAGCCTATCCCGACCTGCTGAATGCGATTCGCGGTGCGCTTTGAAGCGCCGTTGCCACATGGCGCATTTGCATCCAGAATGCGCGCTCGTTTCCTGCCGCGCATGCCCCAGCTTCATCTTCAGCCCGACTTCGCCACCTTCCAGACTCTCGCGCAGAAGGGTAATCTCGTGCCAGTGATGGCCGAACTCGCCGCCGACTACGAAACGCCGCTCTCGGCCTTCCAAAAGATCCACGATGGCCGCTGCGGTTTCCTTCTCGAGTCCGCCGAACTGACGCAGCACTCGGGACGCTACTCGCTGCTGGGCAGCTCACCGCGCATCATCTTCACCGCACGCGGGCGCGAGATCGAAATCGAGGAGCGCGGCAAGAAGCGCAGTTTCACCACCACGGGCGATCCATTGACGGAGTTGCAGACCTTGATGCAGCCGTTCCGCCCGCTCGAAGCGCAACCGCTGCCCGTTTTCCACGGCGGTGCGGTCGGCTATCTGGCCTATGACATGGTGCGCTTCTTTGAACCGACGCTGCCCGCGCCGAAAAAGGACGAGCTGGGCCTGCCGGACATGGTGTTCATGATCACCGACACCGTGCTGGTGTTCGATCACCGCACGCGCCGCCTGTCCATCGTCGCGAATGTGCATACCGACGAGCATGCGACCTTGGAAGCGTCCTACGAATGGGCGCGTGAGCAGATCTCAGACGTGATTGCGAAACTGGAGAAGCCGCTGGCCGCCAAGCCGCTGCAAACCTTCGCCCCTGCCGGCCATAACCCCCTGCCCGCTCCGGTGAGCAACACCACACGCGAGGAATACGAGTCGATGGTGCTCAAGATGAAGGACTACATCGGAGCCGGGGATATTTTCCAAGGCGTGCCATCCCAGCGTTTCGAGACGGACTATAACGGCAGCACATTGGACCTGTTCCGGGCACTCCGGCATGTGAACCCCAGTCCCTACATGTTCTGCCTCGACTTCCCCCAAGGCTTCGCGCTCGTCGGCAGTTCGCCGGAGGTGCATGTGAAGTGCATGAACGGCCGCATCGACATCCGCCCTATCGCTGGCACACGCTGGAGAGGCAAAACCACCGAGGAGGATGATGCACTGGCCCAGGAACTGCTAAATGATCCCAAAGAACGCGCCGAGCATATCATGCTCGTCGATCTCGCCCGCAACGATGTCGGACGTGTCGCCGATTACGGAACCGTGCGTGTCAGCGACCTGATGATCATCGAGCGCTACTCCCACGTCATGCACATCGTCTCGAATGTGGACGGGCATCTGCGCGCCGATAAAACGGCCTATGACGTGATGCGCGCCACCTTCCCCGCTGGAACGGTCAGCGGATCACCCAAAGTGCGTGCGATGGAAATCATCAACGAATGCGAGAAAAGCAAACGTTGCGCCTATGCCGGTGCGGTGGGCTACTTCGGCTTCGACGGCAACCTCGACTCCTGCATCGCGCTACGCACATGCGTGGTGAAGGATGGCAAAGCCTATGTGCAGGCCGGTGCTGGCATCGTGGCCGATTCGATCCCCGCATCTGAGTACCAAGAGACAGTCAACAAAGCAACCGGCATGCTGCGTGCGATCCAATGGGCACGTCAACTCGGCGCGTCGTGATCATTGCTCGCGGTTGCTCACAAACTAATCACACACTTGCTCACAGTGAGACAGCGCACTGCCCCAGAAACAGAGAACCCTCCGGCATGCGTAGCCGGAGGGTTCCATTGCGATCCAGCAACCAACAACGATGGAGGACCGATTGGCACGAAATGCGGAGCTGAGGAAGCTTGCAAATGTGGCCTGCGAGTTGCCTCACAGACGCGACCATGTTAAAAAGTTTTGCCTGTCCCGTCAACCCACCCACCCTTCTTTTGCAAAAAGAAACCCCTGAGTCGCAACCTTGAGAGCCGAAAACCCTCAATTCTTCTCAAACTTTTAGCAAAACGACCCTTGACACCTCTTCCGGTCCCTGGCCCCACCTGATCGCCCCCTCACTGAGCTTCTGAACACCTCTCCCATGCCCTCCTCTCTCCCCCTTGGCCAGCTCCTTCTCATGGGTGTCCCCGGCCCCGAACTCACCCCGGAAACCGCCTCGCGGCTCAAAAGTCTCCAACCCGGAGGCTTCATTTTGTTTGGTCGCAACATCCAGACCCCTCAGCAAATCCGCAAGCTCATCGATGACCTGCGTGATCTGTCCGATATCGAGCCGTTCATCACCATTGATCAGGAAGGTGGGCGCGTATCGCGACTTCGCCTCATCGGCGAGGAGCCGCCAAATGCCCAGGCGCTGCGCGACAAGGGAGATCCCGCGCTCATCAAACGCCACGGACAGCTCACCGGCCAGATTTTACGGCTGTTCGGTTTCAATCTCGACCTCTGCCCTGTTTTGGACATCTCCTATGATGATGCAGCGGACAATTCTCTCAAAGGCCGCACCTATGGCCGCAATCCGCAGCAGGTGATCGACAACGCCGGCATCTTCAACCGCGCCATGCGTGCGGAGGGCATCCTATCCTGCGGCAAACACTTTCCAGGCTATGGCCCAGCGGAGTGTGATCCGCATGAATTCCTGCCGGTGATCACCAAAAGCCGCGAGGAAATGGAAAAGAGCGAACTGCTCCCCTACTCCGCCCTGCTCCCGGAACTCGACTGCGTGATGACCTGCCACAGCAACTACACCGCCTACGATCCTGATCGAGGCCGCTGGCCCGCCAGCCTGAGCCACAACATCGTGACGAAACTGCTGCGCCATCAATACGCCTTCGACGGCCTTGCAATGACCGACGATCTCGACATGGGGGCCATCTTGAATGAAGTCACCTTTGAGCAGGCCATCCAGGAAGCCGTGCGTGCCGGAAATGATCTCGTGATGATCTGTCACCGCGTTGAAATGGTCGAACTGGCCCGCCAGCATCTCGAAGGCGTCGAAGAACCGGCTCTGCATGATGCCCTCGTGCGGATTGAGAAGACCAAAAAGCGCCTGATGAAACCCGCCAAATTCGATCTCGACCGCTTCGCGGCAATCAATCGTGACATCTGGCAGCTTCGCGTGGATACCCTCGGCGAGGACGGGGCCAAGGTTCTCAGCGTCGAAGACGGCAAACGGTCACCTGTCGAGCTGTATTGATCTTCATCTCTCGAATGGAGCCTGTGTCACAGGCTCTTGTCGATCAGCAAGGATGCAGAACGGCGTGGATTGGGATGATAGCCGTTCATCGCCGCACGAATGCGTTTGGCGCGATCCACACAGGCCTCGGCTTTTTGGAAATCGCCAGCGGCTTTGTACACCGCCCCCAAGTTGATGAAGGTCTGGGACAGATCCGCAGGATCCATCTGGCTTTCGTTGAGGTTTTGCCGAATGGCCAGCGCCCGCTCGTGCATGGCCTGGGCGCGATCCACATCCATGCTGCTGTAGTAGAGAACGCCAAGGTTGTTGTAAACAGAGGCGACACGGGAACTTTGCTCGCCATCAATACGCTGGAAGGTTTCGAGAGCCTCGCAGTAATAGCCCTCCGCCTTTTCGAACTGACGGAGCTGCTTGAAGATCATGGCAAGGTTGTTTTTGATCGTGGCAACCTTGTCGCTGTCGTCCAAGCCGTTATCGACACTGATGGAAAGCGCTTTTTCGTAGAATTCCGCCGCTTTGTCCATGCGTCCCCAGCGATCATACAAATGTGCCAGGAGCGAATAAATGCCGGTGAGCAGGTCGGGATCCTGTCTGCGCAGTTCTTGGGCGCGGAAAAGCGCCTCACGATAGAGGGACTCTGCCTTGCGGAAATCACCCTCCTTCTGCCGCAAATCGGCCAGGACACTGATCTGTTCCACCAGTGCTCCAACCCGGACCGGATCGTGATACGCAAGCCGTCGCGCCTCCTCAACGCTGCGGGAGGCGGAGGCGATTTGACGCTCCAGAGCAGTATCCACAATTGGGGTTAAGGTTGGTGGCGGGCCTGAGCCGTGCAAAAACCGGCTTAGCTGGCGTCGCGATAAGATTGGGCAAGATTGGCGATGGTGTTACGTGCGTGCGCCATCATGTCGCGTGTAACCCCATTGTTCTCATACCAGTGCGTGTAAGCATGGTTGTCGAACATGATGTCGAAGTTGCTGATGAGGCGCTCAAACACAGCGGCAATGCCGGTGTGATTGACGAGAGCGAGGCCGCTGGAGGCGAAACCTTCGGGCGCAGTCTCGGCCACACCGAGCTTGACCCCGGTTGGCACGTAACTGGCAAAATTGAGGCCTTTGCGGATGGCGGCCATGTTTTCCTCCACTTCCTTGGCCTTCACATCGCCACGGAACAGGGCACAGGCGGAAAGATAAACGCCGTTGGTCCAATCAATGGCGGCAGTGAAGTTGTCCTGAGAGAAAGTTTCACGAGCAATATCAGGGAAATTGATGCGCACCTGTCCTTCCTGGCCTGGCCCACGCATGGGTGCGAAGGAGGCAGTGAGGAAATGATTGCCCGGGAACGGCACAAGGTTGGTCACGTATTCACTCAGATCGGTGTTCAACTTGCCAGGGAAACGCAGCGACGCGGTCACCGAACTCATGATGAGAGCGATGATGTGGTTGAGGTCCATGTAGTTCGGGCTGCGGTGCAGCTTGGACTTGGCAATGCGGAAGAGCGCCTCGTTGTCGAGCAGCACGGCGGCGTCGGCATTGTCGAGAATGCGTTGGAGGGTGAGCACCGCATTGTAGGGCTCGACGGCGGAGTCAGAGATGAGAGGCGAAGGAACGACGGAGAAGGTGAAGATACGCTTCTTCGGATAGGCCTGGCGCAGACGCTCCAGAATGAGCGAACCCAAGCCGGAGCCAGAACCGCCCCCGATGGAATGGGTCATGAGGAAGCCCTGCAGAGACTTGGTTTTTTCGACCGCAGCGTCGATCACGTTCATGATCTGGTCGATGATGCGCTCGCCTTCGACATTGTAGCCACGTGCCCAGTTGTTAGCGGCACCGGGTATTTTGCGGATGATGCAGCTTTCATCAAAGAGCTGGGCCATGTCGCCGCCTTCGATACGGGCGATAACACCAGGTTCGAGGTCCACCAAGATGGCACGGGGGATGTACTTCCCGTCACGGACTTTATGGAAGAAGACCTCCAGGTTTGCATTCGCAGCAGTAGCAGAGCCGCCTTCTTTCAGTGTTCCAGCCTCAGTCAGGCCATGCTCACGAAGTACCAGACGCCAGAAGCGGTCGGCAATCTGGTTGCCACATTGTCCGACATGGATGCTCAGAATCTCTCTCACGGGTGTTCCTCCAAACTGTTGTTTCTCTGTTACCTTGAATTGATGTTGTTATGCACGACGACGATCGACGAGATCACGCAGACTCATGCCGCTGCGACTGTCATCCGTGCTGGCGTTTCCGCGCGGAATGTCAGCCGAGCTGTCCTGCACCTTGGCCTTGGCTCCGCTTTCCTCGGCGACTTGATAGCTCTGGATGAGTTCCTGGGCTGAAGCACGAAGTGCATTGATCTGCTCCTCGGACATGCCTTCATTGAGGTACCAGTTGGCGAAGGCCTTGCGTTGCCAGAGCTTGTCGAAATTGTGGCAAATGCGGTCAAGTACACGGGCAATCTCGGTGTTGTTGGCGAGAAGCACCATGCTCTTGCGGTGCGAAATGCCGGGCTGCTCGACGTATCCGATTTTGAAAGCCGTCGGAATCCAGTAGGTGAGAGGAAGTTGCTCACGCATCGCGGCGAGGGCGGCGTCCGCGAGCGGCTTGTCGTCCATGATGCCACGGTAGAGCACTGCAGTGCTAAGGAAGCGCCCCTCCATGGGCGAACAGGCGGCAAAGACGGAACCGTTGTCGAACAAACTGCGAATCATGTCCTCGACACCCATTTCCTCGAACTTGCTACGGTCAGGCGGTGTGAGCGGGGCGAAAGCACACATGAGGAAATGCAGTGAAGGCTGTGGCACAAGGTTGGTGAGCAGTTCACGCAGGCTGATTTCGACGGTGAGGAAACCGCTGAAACGCATGGAGGCGGTCAAACCTGCCAGCGCTTCGGTAATCAGCAGATTCAAGTCATCCACCGTGGGGCTTTCGATGTTCCATTTGCGATGCGCGAGTTCGAACAGCGCCTCGTTGTCAAAGATCAAGCAGGCGTCGGCGGAACGGCGCAACGTGTTGAGTGTGAAGACGGTGTTGTAGGGTTCGGTAACGACCGAGGAAACCTGCGGAGATGGCAGCACGGCGCAGCTCAACACAGGGAACTCAGGATACTTCTCCTTGACGGATTCAATGAGTAGCGCACCAAAACCAGAGCCTGAACCGCCACCCGTGGCATGTAGTACGATGATGCCGCCGACGTTGTCACACTTGTCGATTTCGGAATCGAGCCGTCCCATGACTTCTGGCAGCACTTCGCGACCGGCGCCAAGATAACCAACGGCAAAGTTGCCCCCCGCGCCTTCGGTGCGGCTGATGAGATTTCCCGGATTGAACAAGGAACCCGAGGTTGCCTTCACGTTTTCGATCACGCTGGGCTCAAGATCGACCATGATGGCACGCGGCACATAGCTGCCGGAAGTTGACTCACCCAGCTTGGTGAAGAACGCGCTCCAGTTGCCGCGAGGAGCCTGCCCTTGCGCGGTCTGACCCGTCAGCGGATCAATGCCGTGCTCCTGGCAGATGGTTTTCCAGAAAGACGCGGCAATTTGATTGCCCGCCTGACCGATTGAAATGACGATTGTGTTGTTGACCTTCATCAGCCTCTCCTAGTTTTCGCGGTTTCTAATGTGATGTGTTACTTCCTGCAATGATGTGTAGAAACACGGCCAGCAACGCCAAGCCGCCGATCCTGCATCCGGCATGCCCCGGACTTTGCAATTAATGCGGCGTTGTTTGCGGCACTCATCTCCACACATGTACTTTTACCTGTGAGTGCGCCGGGAGTCCAAGCAAATTCCGTTCTTTCGTGAGGAATCCCACGTTGATCCAAGTGCAATAACGAAGTGCGGGCAACGGCTAAGGTCACGGTTTTTCGTTTCGTTTCGGCGGCAAAGGCGATGCTGTGGACATGGCCGGCAATTGCCCAGTTCTATTTTCGACGTGCCCCTGTTTCATACGGTCAATCTCTTCCTTGGTGGGAACGATGGCACGACGAATGGTGATGGGATCTTTTTCGGGAGGCTTGACGGCAGGCGCAGGTGTTATTGGAGCGGCGGGCTTCTGGCTGACCGCAGCAGGCCCCCCAGTATTGTTTACGGCCACTGTTTCCGCGGGTTTTTCCACAGCATCCTTCGTTATCGGCTTCACCTCAGCCACAGGAGCCGAAAGAGGCTGCCGCCTGTCGGGATTCGGCACCGCCACAGCAACAGCCGCGGACAGCTTGGGGGGAACCACGGCAGAGGATGGCACCTGAGGCTTGATCTCTGCAGATTGATCCGAAATCGGTTTGCTTTGACTGACGGCAATCGTTGGCTGTTTCACAGCAACCGGCTTTTTGTCAGCCTGCTGTGTGCCCTCTTTGGTGTTTGCAGGTCCTTCGGCTTCTGAAGATTGCGCCTCCGCCGCCGGTTTCGCCGGATCATTACCTCCCATAAACATCCAAGCACCGATGCCCAGAATCACCGCCGCAGCAGCAGCCAAAGCCCCCCAGGGCTTTCCACGCTTCTGATCGAGCAACGGGTTGAAATCATGCGTTTTGATACCGCGCTTGATGGGAGACATTCCGACGTCATCAAAATTGCTGGCCTCCGAATTACTTGCGGACCAATCATCCTCATAGTCAGAAACTGAACCCGCGCTTTCCATTTCTTCCTTCGCCACGGCATTACCACGCAGGCGTGTGGCCAGATCAACCGTCGGCGCAGAAAGCAAGCCCTCGAACTTATCGATGAATTCGCCGGGGCTGGGTGTTTTCCCAACGCGACGGGTCAGTTCAATGCACTCACGCACATACGCGGCGGCTGCATCCGGCACAGATTCGGAAAACTGCGGAACACCTCCGCTCTGACGTTCTCCAGTCAGCAAATAGGCTGCAAGCATCACAAAAGAACGATGCCGAAAATCACGATCCTGCAGATGCTCTTCCTGCAACTGCCCCTCTGTGATGTCCATGTCAACGAGGAGCGGCTCGTAAAGACTGCGCATCGTCATATGCGGACGCAGCTTCACCACAAAGGAAGGCCAGGCATCCAGGCGCTTCTGCATCAATCGTTCCAGTTCACGGGCCAGCAACGGCCCGTTTTTCCCCACGCGCAAAAGAATGTTGGAAGGATGCAAATCCACACGCTGCACACCACACTCCACCGCCTGATCCAGACCGGCACGAACCTGGCGCATGAGCACCGTCACCTCGGCAGGATTCAGCGTGATACGCTCTGCCATAAGGCGGCTTAGCGCAAAGCCTGGCTCACGCTCCTCGGTCAGAAACGTCCAGTCAGGACTCTCCCACAAACTCAGGGAACGCAGGATATTGGGGTGCCGTTCAGGATTGAAGCGCCACATCTGCAAAGGAACTGCCTCATAGCGTGATTTCTCCACAATTCGCGACGGAGGCAGCAGATGAACCGTGACGGGCTGCTCCGCTTTCGTGTTGATCGCAGGAATCGAGAAGGGATAACGTCGTGTGTGATCGGCATCCTCAACGCGAAAGCGTGTTCCCAAAATGGTTTCGACCGGCACGTTCTCGAGCAGCAGTTCCTGAAGTTGCGACTGGGGCAGCAGCGAGGCATTCACCACGAGGTGTTTACGAAAATTGCGGGCCTTGATATTGCTCGAAAGAGCACTGAATGCCTCGCGCACGTCATCGCGCAACTTCTCGATGGAAGCCGGAGCATTGGCAGGATCAGCGAGAGCGGTCCTAACCGCAGTGCGCAGGCTCATGGGAAGCTGTGTCAATGCAGGGAAACGATCAGGGTTTTCACCGTAATATGACTGCCCCGTAAGCAGGAGAAAAATCAACCGGCAAGCCTCCACTACAAGTCGCGCACCGCTCTGCTCCTCAGTTCCCGCATCCATCTGCGACAGACCATAATCAAACACACGGAGTTGCAGGAATGTGTCCTCCAGAGTCGTGACTAACACACGATCCAGATGCATGCGTGAGACCAGTCGCTGATACCCCTGCAACTGAAGCAGATCGTCCAATAGCTGGTAAACCATCGCAAGCGCCGTTGCGGGAGCCACCGCCCCACGCCTCTTGGCATAGTCTTCGACAAACTCACCATCATTGAGATTGCTGGTATAATAGACCAATCCCTGGTCCTCACCCACTTCCAAAATACGCATGAATGCATGCCCGCGAATCTCCGAAGCTTGGCGCGCACGGTCAAAAGCCGAACGCTTCATTGCCGCCTCCAAAGTGTTCCCACCCCTTAACACGTGCAGTTCCACCAGACGTCGAATCCTGTTGTCGAAGGCTAAAAAAACCACCTCATCCTTGGAACGCGCCAATTCCACCGGTGCACCACCGGTTCGATGCGCCACTGAGAGGCTGCCGAATTGCTGAAGTTCCTCAATCATAGAGAAATAAATGATCCACACCGTCTGGTCGTATCCGAGCAGAGAATTCGAACTGCGACCTGACGTTCATGTTCTAAATTCTAAGGGGCGTGGCTCAAAAATGCAAAAACATTCTGAAAAATCTAGTAATTTCATGTTTATGAAGGGCTGGGTTTTAGCCTTTAAACCAGTTTTTCTATAGAAAAGCTTGTTTATTATTGATTGCCGCAGGGAAAGCGCCTCGATTTCAAACCAATTCCTTACAAGCATCCCTCTGTTGTAAGATTTTCATAATTGCAAACCTTGCAATTTTTGACTCTCAAGACCCACCGCTAAAATGCCTCATTATTTCGAAACAGAGATAGCGGCATTTTTTTTGGCCTCATCTTCCTCTCCTGCAATCACACCCAGTCGCTTCTTTTCTTCAGCATTCCATTGAAAGGATACATCGGCCAACGCTTCACGTGCAGCACTCCTAATTTCGACAGCATTAGCCGAGCCTGGATAGACCAATTCCTCCCACAGGGTGATAGCATCCGCTTTTACCCGTTCCAACAGCAGTTTGGAAACACGCATTCGCACTTCGTCATCCTGTGGAGGATCCAGATGCAGCCATACCAGCAGTTTCATATACTGCGGGCTTTCATGCGGCAATTCCTGGCTGTGTCCGGAAAGAACCAGTTCATTATCCCGCCAGCTTCCTGATTTCGCCACCGCTTGCTGAGGAGCAAACTGAGTCATTTCAGAAGCAATTCTCTGCAAATTCTCCTTTCTCCACATCTCTTTCTCCTCAGGCGATTTGATTCGACTTTCACCTGGGATCAACGATGCCGCGACTGCGGCCGGTGGCACCGATGAATTTGATTCTGCTCCTCTGAAAGTGTTGAGTACTCGATTAATAGCCTCCGAAGGGAGCATCAGCACGGTGATAGCCATCGCCATGGCACCACAAACCCAACCCAGAACAAATCGAGCGTAAGGGCCAGCCTGCGGATGCGGGAGAATCTCCAGCGAAGCCTTCTCAGACATCGATACAAAATCAGCCACCACGCGCGGAGAAGCAATCGTTTCCACTTTTGCCACCGTCGTCTTTTTCATCGCAAGCACGAGTTTTTCCTGCTGCTGTGCGCACTTCATCGCCAAATCCCACCAGCATACAGGAAGGACCGCCTTGAACAAATCAACTCCTTCCAAGCCATTCGTCAGACGTTCCGACAAGGTATCCAGCGCTTCCCGCTCCTCCTTGCTCTGCCACAGCCATGCCGATTTGGGTTTCCTTAAACGCACATCCCAGAAATCACGTTCTTCCTGCGAAGCGCTGCACACAATGCGCCCTGATGCCAGCCAGCGCCTGGCATCAGCCAGCGCTTCTTGGTGTTCCTCACCCGCCAGTGGCAGGGCGGCATTGTAAAGCTGCTCCGCACGAGAAAAGCGTGTCACCGCCAGTGTGGCAGCCAGCGCCAGCATCACCTCGACCGCGCAGGCGTTCTTCGAGGCATGTGAAGCCACAATCGACTCCGCCAGTCTGGACAGACGATGTGTCTCGCCGCGGGCGGCCCAACGTGAGGCCACCATGCAGGTCACCGTGGCCTGGCCGCTGCCCATTTCGATCACAAGGTCCGGAATACGCGCCAGTTCTGCCAGTTGGTCCTCGTCATGGTCGAACAACTCAGCGATCAGCGGACTGGCTGCCGCCGCCCACTCGGGCTTTGAAAACGCCTGGCCGCAAAACGCATCGAAATGTTCCGCTACGGCGACCTTGGCTGCGACCGCGCGCAGCAAACTGCGGGCACTCGCCTGCAATTCGGCAGGAATTTCCGAGGTTATCATCGCCTCGACTCGCTCAACCATCTCTTCCGGCAGCGACTCGGACAAGACACCAGCAGACGTGGCCTGCACAGTGCTGGCGGGCGTCTTTGCTGTGGCTGCTGTGGCGCGCGTTCCCATTCTGAGGGCCATTCATAGGGCGAATCGAGCAGGATGCAACGCGTGCGTCGCGTCTAAATCAAATCCGTCATGCGATGATTTCCTTCGCCACCGTGCCATAGACATCGGTGAGCCTGAAATCACGCCCCGCGTAGCGGTAGGTAAGCCGTTCATGATCAAGGCCCATCAGCGCCAGCACCGTCGCGTGCCAGTCGTGGATGTGCATTTTGTTCAGTACCGCCTCGTAGCCGTAATCATCGGTCATGCCGTAGTTCATGCCGCCTTTCACGCCGCCACCGGCCATCCACATCGTAAAGCCCTTGTTGTTGTGGTCGCGGCCATCATCGCCCTGCGAATGCGGTGTGCGGCCAAACTCACCGCCCCAGATCACCAGCGTGTCCTTGAGCAATCCTCGTGCTTTCAAATCCGCCAGCAATCCCGCCACCGGCTTGTCCACCTGATTGCAATTGCGCTCAAGACTCGCCTTCAAATTGAAATGCTGGTCCCAGTTGCCATGCGTGATCTCGATGAAACGCACCCCCGCCTCGACAAACTTGCGCGCCATGAGGCACTGCTTGCCAAAGGTGTCTGATTCGCCGTCGCCGATGCCATAAAGCGCCTTCGTGGCCTCGGTTTCCTTCGTGAGGTCCATCACCTTCGGCACCTCGGCCTGCATGCGGAAGGCCAGTTCATACGATTCGATCACGCCCTCGACCTCCGCGCTGACTCCCCCGCCCTGCTGCATGGTCGATTTGTTCAACGACTGCACAAGATCGAGCTGCGCGCGCTGCGCATCGGTGTTGAAGCGGCTGTTCTTGATGTTCGCCACCGTGGCCTGGTCCATGCCGCCGCCGAAACGACGCCCCAGTGCCGCAGGCAGCCCTGGAATCGTCGGACCACCCACTTTGGTGCCTTGGTAGATCGCGGGAAGGAACGCGCTGCCAAACGTGCGCGTCGCATTGCCCGGTGGATTGATCGTCACAAAGCCCGGCAGGTTCTGATTCTGCGTACCGAGGCCATAAAGTGTCCAGGCCCCCAGCGAAGGGCGCACAAACTGCGTCGTACCCGTGTGCAATTGCGTGAACGCCTGCGGATGCGCCGGCAAATCCGTCGCCATTGAGTTCAGCATGCACAAGTCATCCGCATGCTTCGCCAGATTCGGCCACAATTCGGAGATCCACATCCCGCTCTTGCCATGGCGGCCGAATTTCCACTGCGGCGGCATCAGTTTCGCCGTGCCGTAACGTCCTGCCGCTGAAGGCGCTGACTTGCCCGCATCCGCGATGAGCTTGGGCTTGTAATCAAAGGTATCCACATGCGAAGGCGCGCCCTGCATGCACAGGAAGATCACATGCTTGGCCCTCGGCGTGAAATGCGGCTGCTTCGGCATTAACGGGCCTGCCGCCGGATTGGCCCGCAGCGCCTGCTGATGCGCGAGCGCCGCGAAAGCCAGATAACCAAAGCCGCTGCTGGTGGTTTTCAAAAACTCGCGACGATGAGAGAGTGGAGCATTCATGAGGTGCGATGGATCAAGGGTGATTAATTCAGATAACGAAACTCAGCACTGGCGAGGAGTCCCTGGCAGAAGGCGGACAGCGCCATGCCCTGGATCTTGTCCTTGGGGATGTCCTTGTTTTTGGCGGCCTCCTGCGGGAAGCGCATCCAGAAGTTCGCGATGGCTTGCTTCTCCTGCTGAGTCGGCCCACGTCCAAAGGCAAGCTGATAGGCATAACTGAGCCGTTCCTGCGAATCGCCTTCATATTTCGCGACGCGCTGCGCGAAGCCATCCGCCACCGCTTGCACCTGGGCGTTGTTCATCAGGAACAGGCTTTGCGAAGGCACGTTTGTCGTGTCGCGATCGCCGTTCACGAGACTGGCATCCGGGAAGTCAAAAACCGAGAGGAATTCAGGAATCTGATCACGAATGAGCGGAAGATAGATCGAGCGATAGGTCTGCGGCTTCGAGTTTACCTCGCGCAGCAGGTTGATGATGCCTTCCCTGCCCTCCCCGGCACGCGCCACGGGTGAACCATCAATCGGATAGAAGTTGATCGATCCCGAGACCGCCAGCATCGCGTCACGAATTGCCTCGGCATCCAATCGGCGCTGGCTCATGCGCCAGTGGAACTTGTTGTCGGGATCAGCAGCGTAATTCGCCGCGTCATAGGTTGAGCCCATTTGATAAGCGCGGCTCAGCATGATCTCGCGAATCAGCTTCTTCACCGACCAGCCGTTTTCCATGAATGACACCGCCAGATGATCGAGGAGTTCAGGATGCGTGGGCTTCTGGCCCATCGTGCCAAAGTTGTCCGGCGTCGCCACCAGAGCGCTGCCCATCAGTTTGAGCCAGACACGGTTCGCCATCACCCGGGCGGTCAACGGATTGTCCTTCGAGGCGATCCAATACGCCAAATCGAGCCTACCGCTGCCTTTGCCAATGTTCAGCGGCTCCCCCTTGGCGCACAGCACCTCCACCAAGCCGCGCGGCGTGACATCGCCCGGCTGCTTGAGGTCACCACGAATCAAAATGGGGCTGTTGATCGGTGTGGCGCGGTCCAGCACGCCCATCGCCAGCGTGCGCGGTGTGCCGTCTTCATGAAACAGGTCGAGATCGGCCTTCATCGAGTCCGCACGGTCAAAGGAACTGCGAATACGCAGGAAACTCTGCGCACCCTGGCGCTGACGCTCGTCCGCGCTCATGCTGCGCACTTGCTCACGCATGTTGTCAGCAGTCTGTGAGGCGTCCGCGTAGCGTTTCTTCAACAGCGCCACCTCGGTGGTCTCAATCTTCGCCAGGGCGCTGATTTGCTGCGCGTCGCGGTCCAGTTCGATCAGCGTGCCTGGATTCGCGTTTTGAAGCTGGCTGTAAGTGCCGAACTGCGTCTCGCTGCTCAGGAAGATGCCCGCCAGCGCATAATAGTCGCGCTGCGTCACCGGATCGAACTTGTGATCATGACAACGCGCGCAGGCCAGCGTAAGTCCGAGCATCGACTGCGACATCGCGTCGATCTGCTCATCGACGACGTCCATCTCAAACTGCCGTCGGTCACGCTGATTGTGCCCCTTCGATCCAATCGCCAGAAAGCCGGTGGCGACGATCTTTTCGGCCTGATCACGCTTGCCCTCAAACTTCATCAGATCACCCGCGATCTGCTCCTTGAGGAACTGGTCATACGGCTTGTCCTTCTTGAACGATTCGATCACATAATCGCGGTAACGCCACGCATGAGGGTAGAGCACGTTCACCTCCTTGCCGCTGCTCTCCGCGTAACGCGCCACATCCAACCAGTGCCGCGCCCAGCGCTCGCCGTAGCGTTCCGAATCAAGATACATGTCGATCACACGCTTCACCGCGTCCGGTGATTGATCCGCCACGAAGGCTTTCACCTCGTCCGGCGTCGGCGGCAGCCCGGTCAGATCAAAGGCGATACGACGAATCAACGTCGGGCGGTCCGCGTCACGCACCGGATGCAAACCGGCCTTCTCGATGCCCGCGAGCACGAATTGGTCGATCTCCGTCTTCGCCCAGTTCGGTGTTTTGACCTCCGGCGGTGTGTGCTTCACCGGCTTCTGGAAGGACCAGTGCTTGCGCCCTTCATCCATGTCGATCACACGCTTGCCGCCGCCCGCGTTCGCCACCTTCTGCTCACGCGGGTCCGGTGCGCCCATCTCGATCCACTTCTTGAAGTTGGCGATCACGTCGTCCGGCAGCTTCTGCTTCGGCGGCATCTGCATGTCCTCGTTCTTCCATGTCATCGCCTCATAGAGACTGCTCTGCGCGATGCTGCCCGGCGTCACGCCCGGATGACCCGATTCACCACCCAGCAGCGTCGCCTGCTTCGTGTCCAGCGTCAGCCCACCTTTCACCTTCTCCGATTCAGCCGAGTGGCACTTGTAACACGACTGCACCAGTACCGGCCGGATGTTCTTCTCGAAGAAGTTCAGTTGATCAGCAGAGATGCCCGCATGCGCCGTCTCGGCGGCATCCGCAGCGCACAGCAGCGCGGGAGAAAGGAGAATCAAAGAAAGCGTCAGAGTCTTCATGGGAGGGTTGAAGCAGGTGTTGATGCCTTCAACAGAACACCACGCAAAAAGTTGTGGGGTAAGTTTCAACAGTCAGTCAAACCGCCCGCCGTGATCGAGTTCAAACGCATGGAAGTAAAAATCTAGATTACTGCTTCCCGGCTGATGCAACGGAGAATTCCAGCACACAGCGGAAACCGATGAAGGGCGGCAACGCGACGCCAACCCTGCCGCGACTTCGTTTAGAGGAGAGCAGGTTCAGACGCTCAAAGTGTGCCCACGCCGTGCCACGAAGCACCCGTGCCTCGTGGGTATTGTCAAACCAGTCCTCACACCATTCCCAGGCATTGCCGCCGAGATCGTGCAGGCCAAGCGAGTTGGCTCGGAACGAACCCACCGGTGCTGTTTCGTTGTAGCCATCGTTATAGCCGCTGATCGGCGTTGTGATGTAGTCATACTCCCCGGCTGCGAGCACCGCCTTCAGTTCCTCTCCAGCAAAGTTTCCCGCCCCCGCAGGCGGCGGCCATTCGGTGCCCCAAGTATAGACATCATTGATGCGCTGGTCTTTGGCCAGCGGCAGCATGGTGGGGCTTTCCTGTGTGCCTATTCCAACCGCACAACTCCATTCATGGTCGCTCGGCAGACGATACCGTTCGTTTTCCCGCAAGCGGCCCACTTTCAGTTCTCGCTCCGTTAACCATGCACAAAAAGCCTGCGCATCATCCCAGCTTATATTCAACGCCGGATGAGTGGGTGCCTGAGAGAACATCACAGGCAACCACTCGCGCTTTGTCTCCTTCACAAACGCCTCGTAGTCCTGCACGCGCGTCTCCCACACGCTGAAGAGCACCCGCTTCCCGTCCGTCGGCCCGCCGGTGATGGGCACGGGGACGAACTTTATGCCGAGGGTGTTCTCAAATGGTGTGTCCTTCGTGGCGGCAGCGGGTGTGGGTGGATTCTTCTTCGCCTTGGGCACGCGCCGGATTTCCCACAAGTCCATGTCTCCCAGACTTCCCGGGCCATCCCAGGCGAACCACAGGGTGCGGCCATCGGCGGACAGCCAGGGATTACTCAATTTTCCAGTCACAGGAAAATCGAGAGCAGTGGTTTGGTATTGGCCACTGGCATCCGGCGCGGCCATGAACAAACGACAAACCTTGATATCCGAACCACCACGCAGGAAGAGCAGCGTCCGGTCGTCCGCTGCGAAAGCGGCATGGAAATCAGAGCCGGCCGAGTTGAGTTCCGATCCGACGTTCTCCGCCCGACCAAAAGCAGCCTCTCGCGATGTCCTGCGAGTGCGCCAGACATCCCAGATACCTTGTCCTCCAGGGCGGATGGAGGTGAAAAGGAGCGTCCGTTCGTCATTGGAAAGCCGTGGAGCCACATCGTGCCCCAGACTGTTGATGCCCGATCCAAGGTTTACCGGCGGCTGCCAAGGCTGATCCTTGGCCGCACGTTGTCGAAAATAGACGTCTCCTTCCGGCAGCCGCCCGTGATGCCCCGGTCCTGCAGTGGCGTGATAGAACAGCCTCAGTTCATCCACGCTCATCCAAGGCTGGTCTTGATGGCCATCTTCGATGGACGGAAACACGAGCGTCGGCTTCCCCCAGGGGGCGTCCGCGCTGGACCGACGAGATTCAAAAAGCTCGCCGTCACCTTCCCGTTTCGAACTGAACACGAGATGCAGTCCATCGGGCGAGACTATCGGACCAAGGTCAACGGTCGGACTGTTGACGAGCGGCCCCAGATTGACCGGTGCGCTCCACTCGTAGTCCGGCGAGGTGAGCAGGTGCGGGATGCTTCCTGGTTCACCGATCGGGGCAATGGGTACCGTAGTCTCGCCGATGCGCCGCATCTCGATGCTGTGGAAGACGGCCTCGCAGTCGAAGATGCCGACGCCGAAGAAGGGGCTGCCGGAGGTGTCTTTAAACATGGGATGCTCCGCGTTAGGCCGCTGCCGTATCTGCGACCAGTCGGCCTGCCAGCGGAAGGCTTCCACGTCATCCACGCTCAGGCGCACTTCCTTTTCCCGCACTTGAAGAAGCACGGTGCAGGTCTTGCCGCGCGGCAGCCATTCCTTCTGCCAGCCACCGACGCCGCCGGGTCGGAAGGTGATGGTGTTCTGGACGGACTCGAGACCGGCGATGCGCATGCCATTGCTGAATTCCGGCTTGCTGGCATCAACGTAGTCCACCGGCGCGAAGCCACCGGTGTCGCCTTTGCGGAAGAGAAAGAACATGGCGAGGTGCATGCCTTCACCCCGAGTGACCTTGTAGCGCAGGTCGTAGTCCGTACCGGGATCTTGCACCGGGATGTTGCACATGGCCCATTGGGCGCGCTGCGCGGTGAGGCCTTTCTCATTCACGGTCCAGCCACCGCGAATCGCATCGCGCTCCGGCTTGATGCGCGGGATGAGATCGGTCCATTCAGTGCCGATAGTGACTGTGGGAGCGGGCGGCGTCCATGTTCTGGACACGACATGAACGGTTGGTTCCACCGAAGGCCGATCCTTGTTCCACATCAGGAATCCCACCGCTGCGGACAAAACCAACGCGCCTGCCAGCCCAAAGACGAGCGGCTTTTTCGAGCGCGGCGGCGCTGGAGCCTGCACCACGGTGGCGCTGCGCCCGCCTGCCTGTGTCAGCACGGTGGTGGAGCCTCCGAGCGTGCCGCTGAATCCGCTTTTCCGGCTGGTCGCACGGCCTGTCACACCGCCTTGCGCGCCCGGCGCTGCCGTAATGCTGCTGATGTCCGTCTTGATCTCGCTGACGCTCGCGTAGCGGTCACTCGGATCGGTTTGCAGGGCGTGGGAGACGATTTTGTCCCAGTGCGTATCCACATCCGCCTTTTCCGACGGCGGTTTCCACGCGCCACGTGGAAGCTGGCCGGTGACCATCTGGTAAATCATCACGCCCAGCTCATAGATGTCCGCGCGGTGGTCCACGTTGCCGTTGGGATCAAACTGCTCCGGTGCGGCGTAGTCCGGCGTGCCCATGCCGGCGCCGGTCTGCGTTTGGAAGGTACTGTTCACATCAAAACGCTTCGCCAGCCCGAAATCCGCCATCTTGATGCGACCATCCCGCGTGAGCAGGATGTTCGCGGGCTTGATGTCACGATGCACGATGCCGTTGTCGTGCGCGAACTGCAGCGCGTCACAGATCTGCGGCAGCAGCTTGAGCGCCGTCTCCTGCGTCATCTCACCACTGCGGATCACGCCCACCAGATCGGTGCCATCGACGAACTCCATCACGATGTAGAGGTAATCCGGCCCCGCCTCGCCGTAGTCGATGACATTGACGATGTTTGGATGGTTGAGCTGTGCCAGCGCCAGCGCCTCGCGGCGGAAGCGCTCCTCGAAGCCATGGTCCTTGCCCTGGTCACGCCGCATGATCTTGATGGCCACCTGACGCTGCAAACGCACCTGTGTGCCTTTGTACACCGCCCCCATGCCGCCTTGGCCGAGAAATCCTTCCACGGAGTAGTTTCCATGCGGAAGCAGCAAGGTCAGCTCCTCTGGCAGCGGCAGATCAGGCGACTCCTTGGCACTCGCCGTCGGCACCGGAGCCGCCATCGGGATAGTGGCGTCAGGATCGTGCTGCTTCTCCGCATTTTCCGGCATGCAATGCCGACTTACGGGAAGAATGCAAAGCTAGTCAAGACCAACATGCCTTCAGTCAGAGACACGCTGGAATGACAGCACGTTATGCACCCAAGGAAGGAGGATATCTTTTGATCAACCGTTGGGCAGCAAGCGTTCCCAGAGAACGTCGTTCATGAGGACGTTGGTGATGAATTCGCGGCTGCTTTCGGCAGGGGCCAGCGGGACCGGGGCGACGGCGGGCAGCAAGATGTCGAGGATGAGGCCTTTGGCGGTTCGTGGTGAGGTGATGCGACCCCCATGGTGGTAGGCAAGCAGGAAGGCGCCCATGAGCGTGAGTCCAGGCCCTTCGGTGCCTGCATCGGCATGCGTGTAGAACGGATCAAACACAGAGCGCAGCACATCGGAGGAGAGTCCTGGGCCGTTGTCGGTGAGGGTGAGATGCAGCGAGCCGGCGTCCGCCGCTTCAGCCGCTGTCTGGGCGGAGAGAGTGACGTGAGCGCCGGTGGGAAGCATCGCCAGCTCGGTCTGGAGCAGCAGATGGAGCATTTTCTCAAAGGAAGGCCGGTTGACCTGAAGCGCCGGCAGCGGGCCGGTGGGTTCGAACTTCAGTTCGATGCCTTTCGCGGTGAACGCAGAGCGCAATTGTTCGATCACGGCCTGAATGACAGCCGCAGCATCGATCTTGTGCTCAGCACCGGAGGCGGATTGCAGCTCGCCGAGAAGCTCAGCGATGCGTGAGGATTGCTGGACGACGTGACCGTGGAAATCACGCCAGAAGGTGGCCTCACGCAAACGGTCGAGCACAAAATTCTGCTGACCGAGCCTGCCAGGAGTGAGATCCAGGAAGGCATGCACAGCACGCAATGGCTGGTTCAGATGCTGGTTCAATCCGGCAGCGACCACACCGAGGCCCATGACGCGATCGGTGATGAGCAGGTTCTGCAGCACGGAGAGTTTTTCGCGCAGAAGATCGTCGCGCTCCTGCTGGAGAATGTAGAACTCCATGGCGCGATGCAGGGTATTGCGCACATCGTCCACCTGGATGGGTTTGGAGATGTAACGGAAGATGCTGCCGAGGTTCACGGCCTCTACGGTGACGTCATAATCGGCATAAGCGGTGACCATCATGCGCACGAGGCGCGGACGGAGCTGGCGGGCGCGCTCAAGAAGCTGCACGCCTTTTTCACCGGGCATGCGCTGATCGGAGAGAAGAACGCCGATTTCTTCGCCCCGCTGCTCGATGATTTTGAGGCCATCCGCCGCGTTGTTGGCGGTGAGGATGCGGAACTCGTCTCCGAAGGTTTTTTCGAAGTACTTCAATGCCTTCTCTTCATCATCGACATAGAGAACGGCGTAGCGTTTGAGGTCGTATTGGTTTTGCATGGCGGAGTGTCCTTCTAGGTGTCGGCTTACGTGTTGTGGGTGCTGTCGGAGGAGGGTAATTCCAAAATAAACTCAGTGAACAGTCCGGGCTGGCTGCGCACCTCGATGCGTCCGCCATGGTCGGCGATAATACGGTTGCAGATGGAAAGTCCGAGACCCATGCCCTGCCCCACATCCTTGGTGGTAAAGAAGGGATCAAAGATCTTGTCCCGAATCTCCTGCGGGATGCCGGGGCCGTTGTCCTTGATGGTGAAGACGACCTTGTCCCCACGGGTGTGTGCGGAAAGAGTGAGACAGGCGGATTCCTCCGCCGGATATTCCTTGGTCCCCATGGCGTCGAGCGCGTTCTGGATGAGGTTGATGAGAATCTGGACGAATTGATTGCTGTCGCCACGGACTTCGAGGCCGGAGGGGATGTCCACCTCGCGTTTGATGCCGTCCTTCCAGACATGGGAGAAAAAGCGCATGCCGGTGTCCACCATGTTTTTCAGATCAAAGGCGTGGTTGAGCTGGCTGGCGTTGCGCGTGAAGCCACGCAAATCAGAAATGATCTGGATGACGCGGTTCACGCCGTCTTCCACATCCTTGAGCGTGTCGGCAAAGTCAGCGCGCTCGTCTTCGGGCAAGGATTTGGTGGAGCGGCCGATGATATGAAGGCCCTGGCGGGCATAGTTGAGCGGGTTGTTGATCTCGTGAATCAAGCCGGCACTGAGGCGGCCTAGCGAGGCCAGTTTTTCGTTCTGCACGAGCAGGGACTCGGTTTCCTTGATCTGCTCGAGTGCGTTTTCGAGCTGCTGCTTCTGCACCACGAGTTCTTTCTGGTAGAGGCGTGAATCGACCAGGTTTTTCAAGCGAACCATGATCTCGGTCAGGGAGAAAGGCTTCGGCAAGAAGTCACTGGCACCGGCGGCGAGACATTCGAGCTTCGTTTTCTCGTCAGCACGCGCGGTGAGCAGCACGATAGGAATAGAGCGGGTGGACGTGCGGTCGCGCAGTTCACGGCAGACTTGGAGGCCGTCCTTTTCAGGCATCATCATGTCAGAAAGAATGATGTCCGGCAGAAATTGCGCAGCCTTGTCCACGGCCTGCTGCCCGTCCACGGCCTCCAGAATTTCAAAGTTGTTGCTCAACTGGCTCTTGAGGAAGCGCAGCATGTCGGGTTCATCGTCGGCGATGAGCAGCATGGGCTTCTTGCTGCGGCTGATGCCCGTTTCCACTGGACGCAGCGTGGCCTGGAGCGAGGTCATGGCCGGGAACATCTCGGCACGACGGTAAAGATCGGCGATCCAGTTCTTCTCTTCTTTTGGAGGCTCGGCGGATGTTTCGGTCACTTCACGGGCCTCATCTTCGACCACGGCGGTTTCCGTCAGGTGCAGCGGCAGTTTCACCGTCATGGTGGTGCCTTTGCCGACCACGCTGGTTGCGATCACACTGCCACCTTGCACTTCCGCGAGTTCCTTGACGAGTGCGAGGCCGATGCCCATGCCCTGGAACTTGCGCTGGGAGGAGGTGTCCGCCTGCCAGAAGCGGTTGAAGATGTGCGGCAGTTGATCCGCAGGAATGCCCATGCCGGAATCGCGCACTTCGACAACCAGCCAGCCGTCCTCTTTCGCAGCGGTGAAATCCACCCGACCACCGGAAGCGGTGAACTTCACGGCATTGAACAGCAAGTTGAGGCAGATGCGCTCGAGCTTTTCTGGGTCGGCGAGCACGGTGCCGACATCCGGCTGGACGCTGGCATGCAATTGGACGCGTTTGTCTTCCGCCACGGCACCAATGGCCGTGGAGAGGCCGTGGATGAACTCGCTCATCTCCACCCGCTGCACACGCACCTGGGCGCGTCCAGACTCCAGGCGCACGAGATCGAGCAGATCGTTGATGAGCTTGAGCAGGCGCATGCCGTTGCCATGCATGGTGGCCATCAGATCACGATCTTCGGGAGTGGTGGTGGACTCCGAACGATGGATGAGGGATTCCAGCGGTGCGATCATCAACGTGAGCGGCGTGCGCAGTTCGTGGCTGATGTTGGCGAAGAAGCGGCTCTTGGTTTCGTCGAGTTCGCGTAGCTTCTGGTTGGTCTCGGCAAGTTCGCCATAGGCGGTCTCCAGTTTCGCCCGATTGAGATCCAAATCATGCCGGAGCCGGAATTCCGAGAAACGTATGCCATTGTAGAACGATGTGCCGGCAATGGTAAACACGCCCGTGACAAAGAGAAAATACAAGTTGTTGAAGAAGATGCTGCGGTTGCCGATGGGGCCGTGTGTATAGCAGGCGACCAAGTAGGACACCAAGGTCAGGGCCACGACTATGATGCTGTCTTCGAGCGTCCACCGCATCAGAATTGCTGCGCCGAGCATCACGAGATTCAGACCGGCGTAGTAAGGCGAGTCCGAGCCATCCTTGGCGTAGATCATCCACGAGATGGATGCGATCAAGGGAAACGCCATGCCAAAAAGACCAAGCGCCCGATGCATTTTTTTCCCCCAAGGCAGCACCAACAGCATCCAAACGCCCATGATGACGATGGCTGACAAAATGCGAGGCAGCATAAAGCGCCTGATGCCGTCCCAGCCAAACACGACCCAGTCCAATGAAGCCCCCGCGATCATGAACACTGAGGCCAGAATACCGCACAGCCGGTAGTTTTGGACGCGAATGTCCTGCTCGTAGGCCTGAAAGTTCTCTTTCAGGCTGGACGCTAAAACTGGAGACACTTCAGTCATTGGCGGGTTTGCGCACTTCCAAAAAGATGTTCACCCCCGTGGGATCTGCTTTTATGGTGACGGCATCAGGCGGAGCACGGTCCGGGGCCAGTTTGAGAAACTGTTCTTCATTCCGATAAACAAGGTGCCAGTCCGCCAGGTACTCCATCCAGTTTTTCCAGGGATTGCTCGGATGCACGTTGGTGGCGATCAGCAGTCCGCCGGGCGCGAGGAGGTCATAAAATATCTCCAAAAGCCGCCGGCAGATGCGGTCTGAGAGGTAATCAAACAGGCCCGCGCAATAAACCATGTCGTAGCTTCCAGCCTGCGCTGCGGCACGGCCGGTTTCCTTCAGAATTTGATGCACTGATTTTTTCTCAAAACGGAGACCGGTGCGGCGGCGGTGACGATTACGGAGATCTTCCAAAGACCGCGTGGTGTGAGTGATGGTTTCATCATTGAAATCCAGCAGCAGCAAGTCGGCAGAATCCGCGATGGGTTCGTGAGTCAGAAAATTCTGAATTTCCTGGGCGGGGCCGCAGCCGAGATTGTAGATACGGGCGACTCGGCTGCTGGCGGCGACGCGCGTGGTTTCGGCCTTCAACTGCTCAACAAGATAGGTGATGCGGTTGCGGTGAGCGATCACCGGCGGAATGTCGAGGTACAGCTTGTTGAGCAGCTTGGCAAAAATGGAGCTGCCCTCATAGGGGTCTCGCAACATCATGCTCACCATCTCATAATCACCAGCATAACCCAGCGGTTTGTGATAGGTCCGGTACACAAACGGCGCGCACAGAACCAGGGGATGGAGCTGTCGTTTGATGTAGCTCCGATGCACCGGCTGCTGTTCCTGCGGGATGGCCGATGCTGATTCTTCAAATCGCTTCATCAGCGGGTACACGGTCGGCACGATGGGTTCCTCCATCTGCATGAGCACTTCGCGCTCGGCCTGAATGCGGTCGCCGGTGGGCAGCGAGCGCACACCGAGTTCCACCTGCTCCATCCAGCGACGGAGGTCGGACAGCATCGTGTGCATGTCCGCTACCACAATTTTAAATTCGGGGACGACACGATAACTTTTCTCCGTCTCGCGCAGGAAATCGGCAAAGTCGGCCAGCAGGCGGCTCTTGTTCTGCGCAGGAGAGAGAATGTCAATGTCGATCCAGCCCTCATCCGACAGCGAGGCCTCGCAGATGAGCATGATGCCGGTGTTCACCAGATTGGCAATGGTGGCCCTGCCGGTGTAAACCACGCGGTCATTCATCATGATCCTGAAGTCATTGAGCACTTCGGAGAGCTGCACGATGCTGTAAGGATTATAGACTTCGAAGACGCCGAGATAGCGTGTGAGGCGGTGCAGCGTTCCGCGCACCTCCGCCCCCTGGCTGTTGCGGCAGACGATGAAACTGAGGCGCTCCCCGGTGGAAGTTATGTTTGGAAGTGAATTGTCGTTGTTCTCCATGTTACAGATCCCCTGCTAAGGCCTTTCAGGCTCGATGACAGCTCAATCGCCCTCGAAAGGGATATCGCGCGTTTTGGAAAGCCTCCCCGAGGGGCGAGAGACATACGGAGGAAATGCTCTTCATATCATTGATTTTCAATCAAAAACGTTGGGTGACACTGAGTGAGATCACATGCCACTGGTGTTTGTAGTTTCCGTTGAATGCTGGAGTGGCTGCACTGCCAATGGTGCGGATAGGGTTGTAAACGAAGGCATACGCGAGATCCACGTTACGAGTTTTGCCTCTCCAGCCAACCCCCACGCCAAACACATGGCGATCATACGCCGCCGCTGAAGGCAGGTAGTTGGTCTCCGGTTGGGAGTTTTCTGAAAAAAGATAGCCGCAACGCAACTGCCAA
This sequence comes from Prosthecobacter sp., assembly GCF_034366625.1. NCBI lineage: Bacteria > Pseudomonadati > Verrucomicrobiota > Verrucomicrobiia > Verrucomicrobiales > Verrucomicrobiaceae > Prosthecobacter > Prosthecobacter sp. The sequence goes on along the minus strand of NZ_JAXMIH010000015.1, from coordinate 85,325 downwards.
GCTTTGTCGAGCTTGTAGCTGGCGCCGAAACCGAGGTCGATGGAGTCTTTCCAGCCCAGCACCGCAGCACTCTGGCCGAAAAGCAGCGCCTGGTTGTTTCCCAAATCGAGCGGGATGTCATCGTGGGACGAGTTGTCCGACCACTGAAAATCAAACCCCAGGGTGAGCCGGTCGGTGAGGTCAACGCCGTAACCAATGGCAATAGAACCCGGAAAGGTCATTTCTGAGCCAAACCGGCTCGTGCTGGTCGCCCCTACTCCGGTCAAAAACGCATTGCCACTCGGCATACCCACGGTTTCCGTGCGGCCGCTGTAGCTGATTTTGATCGGCAGCCGTCCGATCAAGGCGAGCCGATGTCCTGGGGCAAACTCCCAGTTGGCTCCGAGGTAGCCGCCAACGCCCCAGCCATCCCCCTTCAATTGAAGCTCTCCGTCTGGAGTGCCACCGGCACCGGGCAAGACTCCCCAAGGGTAGATACGCCCCAGAGTGAGCTGGGAGTAAACAATGTCCAGACCAGCGGCCATGGTCAGGGTGTCAGTCACGCGAAACGCGAGGGCAGGTGTGAAGTCCACGGCCAGCAGCTTCGCTTCGAAGGGCAGGTTGTGGCGCAAACCGGCACCCACACCTGGACCAAAGGGCATGTTTTTCGGAAAGTACGAGCCAAGACCAAACGGCGTGCTGATTCCGAATCCGAATGCCAGCTTGTCAGGCACCACTGGAAGAACGGCATAGATGCTGCCGGGATAGATCCATGACTGGCTCATTTTCACCGATCCGCTGATGTTTGAGTCCAGCCGGATGTCGCCGTTCCAAACTGCAAGGTTGAGGAGAACCTCCGGCTCTTTGATTTGAAGAATATTCGCCGGTGACACGCGGACAGCAGAAGCATCGTGCAGGTTGGCCAATCTGCCGCCCACCATCCCCAGAGCCTGAGCGGAATCAGGCACCACGGAAAGGGTTTCGGCAGCATGGGCTGCGGCAAAGGCAAAGCCCGAGGCGAGGATGATATGAAAGGCGCGTAATTTCATAGGTTGGGATGTTGGGTTCAAGCCAGCCCGTTGGACTGGCAGTATCTGAGGATCTCGACAGTTCCTTTAAGCCCGGTTTTGCGGCACAGATTGTGCTTATGAACCGCCACCGTTCTCGGACTGAGAGAGAGATCGAGCGCCACCTGCTTGAGGCTCTTGCCGCGCGCCAACTGCATGAGCACTTCCAGCTCACGATTGGAAAGTTTTTCATGCACATGCCCGGCTGATCCTTTGCGGATCGATTGGTCCGCGAATTTTTGCGCCAGTTCCCTGGAAATGTAGCTGCGGCCTTCCAATGTGCTGCGGATCGCATCAAACAGCTCATGCGGAGGCGCATCCTTGGTCACATAGGATCGCGCTCCGAGTTGCATGGTGCGCGTGACGAAGGTTTCCTCCTGATGCATCGAAACAGCGATGATTCTGGGCGGGACCGGCAGAGTGCGCAGCTCCGTGGTCAGCTCCATGCCAGATCTGTCCCCCAGTTCGATGTCCACCAGGGCAATTTCATAATTGTGAAGACGGGCTTCAGTCATCGCCTCCGCACAGGTGCCGGTGGGAACCACCGTGGCCTGCGGGAACTCCCCTTTCAGCATGGTTGTGAAAGCTTCACGCACCAGTGCATGGTCATCGACAACCAGAATGCTGAACGGTGAAGAAGTTTGCATAAGAGGATTCAGTGCCATGAAGATGAAATCACGATGTCACCCGGGCCGGTGATGGAAACGCGATCAGTGAAACGCGCGAACTGCCGCCCGGGCCGGCACGCATGACCTGCATGCGTGACCCAAGTAGCAGACACCTAGCCTCAATAATGGCCATTTCTGACCCGACGCCGGTCTCTTTCCAGATACTGTCACCACCATCGTGATCGATGGTGATTTCCAGCTTCTCAGGGGAGGCACGGCAGGTCACCTCCACCCAGGAGGTGTTCGCATAACGCACGCAATGTTTTAGCATGGCCTGGATGATCCGATACAGGTTGAGCCGACTGGCCAGTTCAAACTGCGGCTCATCACCGTTGATGTGAAGAACCAGTGATCCGGCAAAATTTTCGCCGATGTTTCGCACAAGCTGCTGCAGCGCCACATTCAGACCGAAGGCTTTTAAAACCGGTGGAAGCTGTCCTTCCGTCAAATCACGCACCAGTTGAAGCACCTGCCGCAAAGTAGAATCCAGGCTGGATAGCAGCCTGCCAAGGCTGACAGCATCCCCCCCGTGGGCCAGTTCGTGCCTCATCATTTCCCCGAGCGATGAACAAGCCACCAAGCTTCCGGCCACATCCTTGTGAAGCAACTGAGCGAAATCGACGCGATGAGCATCATCTTCCTTCAGCAGACAGCTCAGCGCTTGCAGCAGCATCGCAGCTGAGTTTTTTTCCAGATCTGAGGCGGTGGATTGCATGCGTTCTAAATATTTAGTCCAGAGGATGAAACTACATTTAGAGCACCACAGATTAGAGCCGCCAGCATCTAAATGTTCATTTATTATTTAGGTTGATTATTTTAAGAACGCTCCGCCTCCGTATTTACAAAACACCCTTTTGATAACAGAACACCTTCAAATTGAACCTAATTTTATTAAATTTATAACAATTTGCGGCTACGTTCGGAAGCATGTATCTAAATACCATTCAGCCTAACCTAGCCACTTGCAGTCGGATTCTGATTGTGAGTGAAGAGCGAACGATCAAAGAAGATCTGCGCATTTCTCACGCTCTACAGAACATGGATCACAGCGGAACTTCCTCCGCCCCCCTGGCCACGGCAAAGCAAACCAATCAAGCCAGACCAGATGTCTCACCACCTGATGTGGTCTGCTCAATGAACGAGAAAGAAGCACTGACTTTGGTTGAATCTGCGGTGCAGGCACATAAGCCATTTTCGCTGGTGATCATGGATGGCCGCCTGTTTTATGGTAAAGACTACCGGCAGATCATTAAACGTATGTGGCAGATCCAGCGAGACTTGCACGTGGTGCTTCATGCAGTGTCCCAACTGGAGTCGTTTGAACAAATCCCTATCGAGCTGGGATCCAATCATCGGCTCTTGGTGCTCAAGTTCAGGCTTGTTCCCTTCGAGATCACCCAGCTCATCCGCACGCTCACGAGCAAACATGGTGCCGAGCATCAGACTTCCCACCGCAATCTCAGCCTGAACGCCCAGCTTCTGGAGGTGACCACTCGCTTCGAAGATGTCAGCAACCGGCTCAGGCTTGAGCAGGATCATCGCAAGCAACTGGAGGACAAGTTGTGCCGGAATCAGCGCTTGGAATCTACCGGCCGTTTCGCTGATGCGATGGCTCATTTTTTTAACAACTACCTCACCGTCATCCAAGGCCATCTGGAAGTAACTCTGGCCCATGAAGGAAATTCCAACGTGCCATCCACTCTGAAGGAACTTCTCGTCGCCACGCAACGTGCGGCTGGAGTCACCGCGCAGTTTGTGACATTCAATCGACGCGAATACCTGCAACCAGCGCCGCTGCATCTGGGGCAGATCATTGATGCGCAGGCAGCATTGCTGCAGCGGGCCTTGGGAGAGCAAATCAGCATACAGATCAGTCACACGCCCGATTTGCCGTGCGTCATGGCAGATCTGGCATCCTTGGAGCAGATTATTTTCAACCTTCTCATCCACGCCCGCGACTCCATGCCAGCGGGCGGCAGGTTGATGGTTCAAACCAGGCCGTTTGCCATTCCCGACGTCAAGACAGCATGCCAGGTGCATCCTGACGCAACACCAGGAGACTATGTGGCCATGATTTTCTCTGACACGGGAAAAGGCATGAATCCTGTCGAACTCTCACGGTTGTTTGATGCATCCCAACTGTCACCCGGTCAAGACGGCGGCGCAGACATCTCCTTGATCCTTGTCCAAGGATTGGTCCGTCTTCAGCACGGATGGATCAATGTCAGCAGCGTGCCAGAGGTCGGCACCGAGTTTTCAATCTGTCTGCCGGTTGCCAGCGGAGCCATCCAGACACCCGCCACGCCGGATAAAAAACTCCTGGACACCTCCTCTGAGGATGAAGCCTCGACCATTCTGATCGTCGATGACGAAGATTCTGTACGCCAGGTGATGGAATACGTACTCACCAGCCAGGGACACAAAGTTCTCACTGCCGCCGATGCCAATGAAGCCTGGACGCAATGGCGCAGCAATTCATCCGTCATCAAACTGGCGATCATTGACGTCAAGCTGCCTGGTGGAGTCAGCGGGTTTGATCTGGAAAAAGCCCTTTCCACCGAAGATCCCACACTCCCGGTCATCTTCACGTGCGGGTATTCGCCGACCAGCCTGAACAATGCGAAGGAACTGAAGGCTGGAGAAAACTTTCTTCCCAAGCCTTTCGGCATGGTGGAACTGCTCAATATTGTGGGCCAGGCCCTGCTGCGCCCAGCAAGACTGTAATTCCTGCCGGCTTATCCGGACGAAACCACGCTTGCGCTTCCGAGCAGTAAAGCTTTTATCTGCTCCGTTTTCATCCGCACGAGTAACATCATCGGGATGGCATGCTCTCACAGTCACTGCGGAAGAGAGACTGCTGGCATGCCGCCTTGAACGGTGTTTTAGTGCTAAACTAAAACGACCAGCCATGAAGCCCGATGCATCTGATTCTTTGTCGAAAGCGCGGGAACAAGACCTTCCACGGCACCTGGTCATTCTGGTGGATGCGCATGGCATCATTCAGGCGGTGAACGGTGAGTGGAATCCTTTCCAAACACCGGAAGATCGTGATTTGCCAATGCCTGAAAACGGCGGTGACTGCTTTGTTTTTTTTGCTGGGAAGTGCGGAGCCTTGCTGGAAGGCTCCGACAGATGGGCGAGTGCCCTCAGGAAAGTTTTGGACCGTCAGTCGGGAGGTATTCGCATCGAATCATGCCTGCCGGTTTCCACCGGGAGTCTCTGGATTGAAACTTCCATCGTTCCGCTGTCAGTTCATGACATCGAAGGCGCGCTCATCACCTGCATCGACATCACCACGCGCAAGCAGGCCGAACAGAAATTGCGCAAAAGCGAGGAGCAACTGCGGGCGATCATTGATTACGAGCCGGAGTGCGTGAAAGTCGTGGATCTCGAAGGAAGGCTGCGGGAAATGAACCCTGCCGGCTTGAAAATCATCGAAGCCGGATCGCTGGCCCAGGTGGAAGGGCGGCACGTCGCCGATCTGGTGCATCCAGATGACCGGGAAGCTTTTCTCCTGCTTCATCAACAGGTGTGTGCGGGTGAGGCAGGGCAGCAAACTTTCCGCGTGATCAGCACCAAAGGCAGGTTGATCTGGGTTGAGACGCATTCCGTTCCCCTGCACGATTCGAACGGAAAAGTGATCTCGGTGCTCAGCGTCACCCAGGATATTTCCGAACGGAAGAAAGTTGAAGAACAACTACGCCAGAGTGAGGCCACCATGTCGGCAGCTCAGCGGATTTCACGTTTCGGCAGTTGGGAGTTTGAATTGTCCGACCTGGAGGATCTGAACAACAACACTCTGCATTGGTCTGACGAGATCTTCCGCATCTTCGGCCATGAGGTGGGCGGAATCGAAGCCACCAACGACAACTTCTTCCGTGCCGTTCATCCGGATGATCGGGAAATGATCCAGCAGGCCGTCAGCGAAGCCATCCGCACCCAAGGTCGATATTCGATCGACCACCGGATCATCCTGCCAAACGGCGAGGTCCGTCATATCCACGAGGATGCCCAGTTGTTCCGGGATGAGAGCACCGGGCGGCCATTGAAAATGGTGGGCACGGCGCATGACATCACGGATCGTAAACTGGCCGAGGAGGCGCTCAAGACCAGCGAGGCGCGTTTCCGTCGTGCTTTCGCGAATGCCAGCGTGGGGTTTGCCATCACGGACATGAACGGGGGCATCCTCCACATCAACAAGCAGTACTGCCGCATCACCGGCTATGAGGAGGACGAGATGATCGGGAAATCCTTTGTCTCCATCACGCACCCTGACGATGTGGCGCGCAAGCAGGAGTTGAACCAGCAGTTGATCGCCGGGGAGATCAACGACTTCATTGTTGAAAAGCGCTATCTCTGCAAAAACGGAGATGTTGCCTGGGTGGAAAACAGTGTTTCCATCATTCGTGATGATTCCGGGGCAGCGCTGAACATGGTCGTTCTCTGCAAGGACATCACTGAGGCACGCCGCAATCAAGAGCAGCTCCGGCTGCTTGAAACCTGCGTTGCGCATCTTAACGATGTCGTGCTGATCACCGAGGCTGAGCCCCTTCGAGAACCCGGTCCGCGCATCGTCTTTGTGAATGATGCCTTCACTGCGCACACCGGCTACACGCGGCAGGAAACGATCGGCCGCAGCCCCCGCTTCCTGCAAGGGCCGGACTCGGATTGTGCTGCGCTTGATCGCATCCGCGTTGCGCTTGCCAAGGGACGCCCCGTCAAGGAGGAACTCATCAATCACAAGAAGGACGGCTCTTCCTTTTGTGTGGAGATTGACATCGTACCGATCACGGCCCCAGGAGGCAAACCACATCATTTTGTGGCCATCCAACGCGACATCACCGCACGTAAAGAGGCCGAAACCCGCCTGTGGAAGAGCAATTTGCGCTATGAAAAGCAGCGAGCCGCGCTGGCTCGGCTGATGCGTGGTGGTGTGATGCAGGCTGTTGATTTGGATGAGGCGTTTCGTTTAATCACGGAAGAAATCGCAAATGCCATGGAGGTGGCGCGTGTCAGCATCTGGCGGTTTGACCAAAATCGAAGCGCCATCGTATGCCAGGAGTTGTATGAGACGTCTTTTGGACGTCATTCCTCGGGGCTTGAACTGCGTGGCGGCGATTATCCCGCCTACTTCAGCGCCTTGAAGCAGAATGAAGTGATCTCGGCAGACGATGCGCGCTGTGACCCGCGCACCAGTGAATTCACCGACAACTATCTCGCCCCCTTGGGCATCACCTCCATGCTGGACACCCCGCTTCATGTGGGTGGCGTTCTGGCTGGAGTGCTCTGTCATGAGCATGTAGGCCCGCTGCGGTCATGGGCACCTGAAGAACAAAGTTTCGCCGTGTCACTGGCTAATTTCATCTCCCTCGTGCTCGCCCAATGGGAGCGCCGGCAGATCGAAGAGATGCTGCGCCAGCAGGCTTCACTGCTCGACAAGGCGAATGATGCCATTCTGGTGCGTGACCTTGACCACAACATCACTTATTGGAATAAAAGCGCCGAGAATCTCTACGGCTGGACCGCCGAGGAGGCCGTTGGACACAAGGTGTCCGAGCTGCTCTACAACGATGATGCGCAGTTCAGAGAAATAACCGCCCGTGTGCTCGCTAACGGCGAATGGACTGGCGAGATCCAGCAGATGACCAAGGCAGGCGAGCAACTGATTGTGGAAGGACGCTGGACTCTCGTCCGCGATGCTGCGGGCCGTCCCAAATGCATCCTGGCCATCAACACAAACATCACAGAGAAAAAGCGGCTGGAAGATCAGATTCTCCGCTCCCAGCGCATGGAAAGCATTGGCACGCTGGCGGGTGGCATCGCTCATGACCTCAACAACGTCCTCACCCCGATCATGATGTCGGTGGATCTGCTCAAACTGCGCATCTCGGATCCTGCCTGCCGGGAAACGCTCGGCACGATCGCCAGCAGTGCGAGCCGTGGAGCGGAAATGCTCAACCAGGTGCTGTCTTTTGCACGAGGAGTGGAAGGGCAGAAGATGCCCGTGCAGATCAGCCGCCTCATGCAAGACCTGGCACGCATCGTCAGAGACACCTTCCCAAAAAACATCCATCTCCGCATGCAGGAGTTGCCCGAAAGCTGGACCGTCTCAGGCGATCCCACGCAAATCCATCAAGTGCTGCTCAATCTTTGTGTCAATGCCCGGGATGCCATGCCAGCCGGGGGCACCCTCACGATCAGCGTGGATAATCTCATGATCGACACGCAGTACGCCGCCATGAACATCGAGGCCCGTGAAGGACCGCACATCTTGATCAGTGTCGAAGATGATGGTGTGGGCATCACTCGCGAAGTCCTCCATAAAATCTTTGACCCCTTCTTCACCACCAAGGGGCCCGGCAAGGGCACCGGTCTGGGCCTGTCCACTTCGCTGGCCATCGTGAAGAGCCATGGCGGATTCATCCGCGTTTACAGCGAGCCGGGGCACGGCTCCCGTTTTAATGTTTATCTTCCGGCGCAGCCAGTATCCGTCGTGGAACTGCCGGTCGTCGAGGAGAGGCCCCTGCCGCGCGGCAATCACGATCTCATTCTCCTCGTCGATGATGAGGCGTCTGTGCGTGAGATCACGCGTCAAACGCTTGAGGCATACAATTATCGTGTGCTGCTAGCAGCAGATGGAGCGGAGGCAGTGACACTCTACTCAAAACATCAAAACGAAATCGCCGCAGTTTTGACAGACATGATGATGCCGGTCATGGACGGTTCCACCACCATTCAGGTGCTGATGAAAATGAATCCCCAAGTTCGCATCATCGCTGCCAGCGGCATCACCTCCAATGGCAGCATCGCAAAGGCGGCCGGAGCGGGTGTGAAACACTTCCTGCCCAAGCCTTACACTGCTGAAACCATTTTACGGTCATTGCAGCACGTTCTGGGTGAAAAGTGAACGTGATCGTGTCAGCCCCTCATACGTGACTGCTTCAGCACCTCGCCGAGCGCATCTAGCAGGGCATCGGCGTTGTATGGTTTGCGCAGGAAGTGCCTCACTCCCAAGCTGTTCACCTGCGCCTGCATTTGATGGTTAAGTCCGCTCGCTCCGATGACCGGCAGTCCAGGCTGGATTTTGAGCAGCGCCTGGATCAGCGCCGGCCCATCCATGTTGGGCATCATCATGTCGGTGATGACTGCCACGGGTTTGTCTTCGCTCTTCAGGAATGTGGCGATGGCATCCGTGCCATCGCATGCCGTGGCCACCTGATATCCGAATGCTTCCAACGTGTGCCTGGTCGCGGTAAGAATAGCCGCTTCATCATCCACGACGAGAATGAGTTCTCCTTGTCCTAGTCGCCGCGGGGACTCAACCGGCCGTGCTGGAGGATTCTCCACGGCAGTCTTTGCGGGCAGATAAATGCGGAACACGCTCCCCTTCCCCACCCGGCTGGTGAGATCAATGAACCCATGATGTGATTTGACGATGCCCAGCGTGGTGGACAGGCCCAACCCGGTGCCCTTGCCCATTTCCTTGGTGGTGAAGAACGGATCGAAAATACGATCCCGCACCTCGGGGGGAATGCCCATGCCGGTGTCCCGCACTTCAAACACCACATGGGGCCCCGGCTGCGCATCAGGATGCATGCTGGCAAACTGTTCATCCACCACGACATTGCCTGCGGAAATGCCCAGTTCACCGCCTTCAGGCATGGCATCCCGGGCGTTGACGCTGAGATTGAGCAGCACCTGATGGAGCTGCGTGGGATCACCCTCCACATTCCACGCCTCCTCTGCGCAGGCAATACTGCACCGGATGGATTTGGGGAAGGTTTCATGAATGAGCTGTTCCATCTCCTGGATCACATCTTTGGGCCTCAGCAGCAGACTGCGGCCCTCGACACCACGCGCAAAACTCAAAATCTGCTTCACCATGTCCGCGCCGCGGTTCGCACTGTTCTCCATGGCGTTCAGCAGCTCGACATCACGCGGCTGAGCCAGCTTCATGCGCAGGATCGTGAGCGACATCAGGATCGGCGTGAGCACGTTGTTCAAATCATGCGCCACACCTCCCGCGAGCGTGCCGATGCTCTCCATGCGTTGCGCGCGCAGGAACTGCGATTCCATGCGGCGTTTTTCGGTCACATCGGTCATGAAACCCTCGATGTATTCCATCCTGCCATCTTCAGACGGGATGCCCTGTCCGCGCTCCCAGATCCACTTCACCAACCCTTCTGCCGTACGAATGCGGTAGGTCACCTCAAAGCGATTTCCAGCAGCGACGGCATCCTCCACCGCCTTGTGCACATGACGCCGGTCATCCGGATGGATCAAATCACCAAAAAACACCTCGCCTTTGCCCGCGAACGCCTCTGGCTCGTAGCCAGTGAGTTCGTGACAGCCTTCGCTGATGAACTCCAGCGTCCATTTTTCATCAATTTGCGATCGATAGGCCGCTCCGGGCAGATTGCCCATGAGCGTTGAAATCATGCGCTCATTTTCACGCAACGCCTCGATGGCCCGTTGACGTTCCTGCTCTTTGGCCGCCGTTTCCAAGGCAAATGAAAGGTCGTCCGCCAGAGCGCAAAGCACGCGGATCTCGTCCTCCTGGAAATAATCAGCCACATCCGCATAGATCAGCAGCACTCCCACCGGCTTGCCGCCAAGTTTCAGCGGAAAGGCGGCACAGGAGTGAAACCCGCGCTGCAGGGCTCTCTCGCGATAGAAAAACGTCTCATCGCTTTCGATGTCATTGGAAATCGCATGCACACCGTCGCGGAAGGCACGTCCAGCCGGACCACACCCTGCAGGTTCATCCTCCCGTATGCTGATAACGAGTCCTTCAAGATAGCCTTGATACTCGCCGGCACAGGCCACCGGTTTCAAATCTGCCGTGGCCTCAACGTGCAGACCGATCCAGGCCATTCGCATGTTGCCCTCCTCCACAGCAATGCGCACTGCCGCCTCGTAAAGCTGCTGTGGCTCGCGAATACGGACAATCGCCTCATTGATGCTGCTGGACATCGCATACAGCCGGTTCAAGCGCAGCAGTCGTTGTTCGTCCAGCTTGCGCTCGTGAATGTCGAGCGCGGAACCCGCCATCCGGTAAGGCTCGCCATGCTCGTCCCACAGGGCCTGTCCCCTGGCCTCAAACCAGCGGTAATCTCCCGACTTCACCTGAATGCGGTACTCAACACAGAACACCTCATGCTTTTCCAGGTGGCTCTCCAACGCCGCGCGCAAAAGAGGAAGGTCATCCGGATGCATTTTCTGCTCCCAGGCGAAAAACAAGCTGGGAAACTCATCTTGGTTGTAACCAAGCAGTTCACGAAAGCGCGGGGAGTAATAAACCCCGCCGGTGCGAATGTCCCAATCCCAGACTCCTCCGGTGGAACCCCTGGCCGCCAGCACATAGCGTTCCTCGCTTTTCCGCAGGGCCAGTTCCGCCTGATGGCGCTCCATCTCCGCCGCCGCACGCACCGCAAAGAGCTGGAACATGGCCTGGAGACGCTCCCGGTGGTCCAGCGCATGGTCGCTGAACACAGCTATCATGCCAATCACGCGCCCGTCTGCGGCATGCAACGGCATGCCCATGTAGCAGTTAACACCCATTTCCTGGAGCATCCGGTCATCCGGGAAATGCTGCCGCACATCATCGTCATAATAACAAATCTCACCGCTCGGCACATTGTAACATGGCGTTCCCACCAGTGAATAGGTGATGTTGCCCTGCACCTTGCCATCCGCACAAAAGCCCAGCGTCCGCACCATCCGGTCGCGTTCGGGGAGGACCATCGCCACCTGCGCATATCGGGCCTCCAAAGTGCGCGCCATTTGCAGGCAGAGCGATTGGAAAAATGTCTCTCCACTGCGCGAGTCCACACCTTCCGCCATCGCGCGAAGCGCCTCTTCGACTTTCTTCTCCACGGTGATGTCGGAGGCCAGCGATAGAATGGATTCAATCTCACCCTGTTCGTTCAGCAGGACGGAATTGTGCCACTCACACACAATCACCCGCCCATCACGGCTGAAATTTCGATTGATGCAGGTGTTGCGTGCTTCGGACCGGTCCAGCAGCCGGCGCAGTGTCGCCTCCACCCGCGACAGATCATCCGGATGAATGAAATCCCAGTCACTGTGGTGATTTCCCATGACCTCATCGGCTTTCCATCCAAAGATTTTTTCCGCCTGCGGTGACCATCTGCAAATACGGCTGCTCGTATCACACTCCACCAACGCCAGTGAAGTGTTTTCCAGATGGAACAACAGCGCGGCATGGGCCTGCTGCTGAAGCGCCTCCTCCTGCTCCCGCCGTGCCGTGAAATCCCGCAGATTGCCGATAATTGCCACCGGTTTGCCCTCGTTGTCCCTGACGATGGAACGATTGTCGCTGATCCAGCGGTAGCCTTGGTTCTTGTGCTGAAACCGATATTCCAGCACCGCTTGGAAATCCCCGTTCAGATCGCGCTCCATCAGTTTTTCCAGACGGTCGCGCTTCAACTGATAATCCTCAGGATGAATCCTCGAAATGATGAACCGTATCCCGCCAGCGATGCACTCCTCCATGCTGAATCCGAGCACCTGCTCCACCGCAGGACTGATGTAATCATAAGTCAGCGAGGGAAGGCTCAAGCAGTACACCGGATCCTTGGAGTTGCCGAGTACGGTCCGGAAGCGTTCCTCGCTGCGCCGCAGTTCGTTCTCGGCATGCTTGCGCTTCGAAATATCGCGCACGGTGACCACCAGCCGCTCTTTCCCGAGGATGTCTGCCTTGCGCATGTTCACCTCCACCCAGAACACCCGTCCAGAGAGCGCACGCGCCTGCCACTCAAAAAGCTGCGGCCCTTCTTCAATCGACTTACGCATCCAGTACAACGCCTCATCCTGGGTGTAAGGAGGAGTATTGGCGCTGAGCGCCGCCACTGAAAGCGCCCGCAATTCCTCCGGTACTGAGCCGTACAACTCACAGGCACGCTGGTTGACCTCTAGAATCGTACCTGTGACAATGTCATGGATAAAGACAGCATCGTTGAGGCATTCGAAGACGCTGCGAAACCACTCGTCTCGCACCTCCAGGTCCAGAGCATCAATGGCGGCGGCCGTCGTCATGGTTTAAATGGATAATGAATCAGATGGAGGGTCAAGTCATTCGCAGGGCCGGCTCCCGTTCCGCCAATCCCATCCTCTCAGGCATTTCCCCACTGCAAGTCTCCAAAATCACCTCTGACAGCATCTTCAGGCCCTGCTCCTTCGAGACATAGCCATGCACATCACGGCGGCTCAGGACCGGCAGCATGTCGGCGGTCGAATGACTGCTGAACACAATCACCTTCACACCCTGCTCGATGAAGCACCGGGCCTGTTCCACTAAATCAACCGCAGATCCGTCCGGCAGCGTCATGTCGATGACCATCACATCAACCTTGTGCGACTGCAGAATCGGGAGGGCCGATGCCACACTCCCCGCCTCCACCATCTCAAAGTCGGGCAGGTATTTGCCCAAGGCCGCACGCACCACCTCACGATAGATGTCATGATCCTCCACCAGCAGGATCACCCTGGATTCTCCCGAACGATTGGAATGCCAATTTGCCTGCTGCATAAATGCTCTTTATGATTCTGATTGTGCCTGAAACTCCGATAACATACAGCAAATCTGGCGCTTGATGCGCGGAAGCATGATAATGAATAACGATTTAGATTTTCCTAAGGCTTCGCAGCATAGCACCTTGACGACAGACATGCCCGCCGTGGACGGCTCTGCCTCTGAAAAGAACGAGTTTCTCACCAGCATGGGGCATGAGCTCCGCAACCCTCTTGCCAGCATCATCGCCCATGCAGAAACCCTCATGGAGGGTGTCTATGGGCCTCTGGAAAGCGCGCAGAAGACCGCGTTGACCGCCGTCCAAGCAAGCGCACGACACATGCTCCATCTCGTCGCGGATGTGATGGATCTCCGCAGACTCGAAACAGGCTCGTCGTCTCTGGCCCCCACCGCATGCCTTGTGAATGAAAATAGTGCGAGCAGCATGAAACTGGTGGCCGAACTGGCACGCTCGCGGTCCGCCCATATAGTCAGCGAGATTCACCCGCAAAACCTTAGAGTCATGGCTGATGCCCGCAGGCTTCAGCAGTTGATCTCCGAGCTTCTCTCCGCAGCCATTTTATCCATCCCCATCGGAGGCCGGGTGCGACTTTGCATCGCTGCCAGCAATGGAGGACTGCATCTTCAAACTCACAGCAGTTCCAGCCAGACGTCCAGCGCCACACTCCATCCATCAGCGAATGAGGAAGACGCCAGGCACTCGCCTCTCCTCCGCCGACTGAGAAAGGTGAAGCCCATCGGCATGGCCTTGCTGCAAAAACTGGTGCAACTCCAGGAAGGCACCTTCACCGTGCGCGAGACAGCCGAACATGTTGTCAGCATGTCCATCCACCTGCCACTGAGCATTCTGCCATCGACGGAGCCCAGTCACGAGCAGAGCCCGCCCGAGTGCTTCCCTGCGGATGAGACGCCGCATGCAGCATCGTCCCACTCGCCCACCATTCTGATCGCCGACGACCAACCAGCACTCATCACCGTCACCCGCAACTACCTCGAGAGCCTCGGTTTCCACGTCATCACCGCCCGGGATGGCCGCGAAGCCGTTCATCAGGCCTTCACTCTCCGGCCAGACCTCATTCTGATGGATGTGCGCATGCCGGTTGTGGACGGATTGCATGCCATCCGGCAAATCCGCGAGTCTTCCGACCCAAAAATTCGCAACATCACCATCGTCAGCCTCTCCGGTCATGCTGGTGAAGCCGACAAAGAAAAGTGCCTGGCCGCAGGTGCCACCGCCTATCTCAACAAGCCTTTTGGGGTCAAGGAACTGAATCTCATTATCGCCGATTTTATCCAACCTCATAGACCCTGACAGGCCAGCCAAGCTTTGGCACGTTTCATTTCAATACTGGCTTGGCCGAGTTCTGCTCCGCAAGCATCATGGACTGATGCTGGGCCGCCATATCTGGCATGCCCAAATTCTGGTAAAGCTCGATCAGCAGCACGTGCGCTGGTTTTTTGTTCCGCGTTTTCAGCAGCGAACGTTCCAGATCACGCACGGCTTCCTTGATCTGCCCCAGTTTGGCAAGAACATGGCCCCGCGTGTCGAGGAAGAAAGGATTTTCAGGCTCCAGCTTTACCAGTTCGTTCATCATTGTGAGGGCCTTTTCAAGATCGTCCTTGTTGTCCGACACCGAGGAGATCGCCATCGCGAGATTGTTGCTGATGACGCCAAAACCTGGGTTGAGCGAGCTGGCCAGCTCGAAGTGGGAGCGCGCGGCCTCTTTATCGCCCTTCTTCCACTCCTGAACGCCGCAATAGTAATGCATGAATGACGTGGCAATGCCGCCGCCGTTGAGAACCCGCGCGACATGCTGGTGCCGTTCTTCCCCACTGATGGGCAGTTCGTCGCAGTCATTGAGGAAGGCCATGATGAGATCCTGGCTGTCCGGACTGAGCTGCATCCCCCTCTCCAGCAGTTCCAGCACTTTCATCCTATCTGCTGGAGGCTGTTCTTTAAGATGCCTGCTCCAGGAAAGATAGATGCCTCCGATCACCTGGCGCTCTTCCTTCGTGGGGCTGCCTTTGCCGCTGTCGAGCATCCATTGAACAGCCTTCTCAAACTGGCGCTGCAAGCTGAGGCTGACGGCGATGGAAAAACGTATCTGGTCTGCACCGGAGGTCACCGATTTCTGCATGACACGCAGGGCGGCTTCTGCTTTGCGAGCGAATTTAACCGCTTCGTCCTCCAGGCCAGAGAATTGGAGCGCCGTGGCCTTCATGAGCATGAGGTCAGCCCGCTTTTCCATGTTCAGCTTGTCCAAATGAAGCAATGCCGTTTTCCAGTCTCGTTGACCGGCGGCGAATCGTGCGGCCAGTTCCAGCGCATCTTGATTGGATGGATCGCTGAGGAGGGCGTTGTTCATGTGATGGTGCGCCGCCTGAACATCGGGAGTTTTCTGTGTGAGAAGAATCGCGGCCTGCATCACATGAGCAGGAGCGTGGCCGGGACGGTCGATGGGGGCCACACGGGAGAGCAGACGAACGGCATCCATCTCCCTGCCCATGCCACGAAGCGCCTTTGCTTCGATCAAGACAGCCTTCTGGCTCTGCTCACCCTCCTGAGTCATTCGCATGGCCGCGATGCGGGCTTCGACGAAGCGTCCTTTGTCGAGATGGGTTTGCGCCTCTCTTTCCAATCTGTCCAAATGCTCACGGTCGGTGCCGTTGCGTGAGTTTAGAAACATGAAAGCCAGCAGGCTCAGGGCAAGGAAAGCGGGCAAGCCGATGAGGCCGTCCAGCGGTCTGCGCTCATCCAGCATGGTGGTGAGGCGGAACCGTGTTTCGTGAATGAGGTTTTCGATCATTCGCTCTCCTTTCCAGCATGAAGGTTGTGGTTTGAAATGGCCTCGGCCAAGGAGTTGCGCGCCCCGGCGAGCAGTTCGGTGAACGCTTTTTGCTCCCGATTCTCCGCTTCCGGCTCAATCGTCAAAATTTGCAGCACATAAGTGGTCGAGACAGGCCCGGGACTAGTCCAGCGTGACAGCAGTCGTTCCGCCACGCGGTCCAGTGGATTCTCAGACGTGAACTTTTGGGCGATGCCATGTTCATCAAACACGCTTAACCAAAGGTGCGCCCGGGTCATTTCGGTGGGCTGGTTCATTTCCAGAAAACGCACGGTGTTTTCCTTCTCACCAGGCAACGCTCCATCCACCTGCTTTTGAAACTGCCAGCCCTGGCCGGTGTAGCAAAGCCGTGTGTCATGAAAACCCAGGAAGGGGAAGTTCACCGCTACAAACGCCTCCAAGCCTCCTTTACGATAACGCCACACCTGGTTGCGCACACCAAGCTTGCCGATGACCGAGTCTTCGATGGGCTTTTCGCCTTCACGAACCCAGCCAGACAACTCTCCAGGCAAATGAAACTCCGCGAGGCCTGCCTGCCCCCCAGCCGTGACCGCAACAACAGCAGCGGGCTGACAACGCGCCAAAATTTCAGGACCGGCAAGCACCACTGTTCCAATGATCGCCACGGCCATGCTAAGACGACTGTACCAATGATTCGCAACAGCAGGCACGGGAATAACAGCCGCACCCCAGGGCGCTGGTCTGGCCGCTTCCGGAAAGCCGTTCAGGATGAAGTGCCAGCCATGATCCGCGCTCCACACCAGCGCCAAGTCCAGCAGAAAGAAGGCCAGTCCTACAGCCCCGTGTATCCAGCCCTTATCGAGTTCCATCCCCCAAAAATGCAAACCACCAATGACGAGGCAGATGCGCAGAACATTCGATGTCACGGAGATCAATCCCGCTGTCACAAGCAGGGCAGAGGCATGCGCCCATGATCTTCTGTTCATGCTGCAAACAATCAAAGCCACGCAGATGGCGACAAGCATGGAATTCGTACCGCTACATGCGTCGTCGACGAAGAATCGCTTCTCCGGCGTTGCAACGATGGTTCCCTGCACGACATGCAACACCTGCATGGCATCCAGCCAGCCCTGGCTTAACCTGGCCGCGAGTCCGGCGAGAACCTGATGCAGATCCTGATCCAACATCATGGGGGGAGGAATCAGGAACAGGGATAGTGCAGGAAGCGACCATGCGGGAGCCTCGTTCTTGGCAGGTGCCCTCCTGGCTGCGACAATGGCCATCGACGCCAAGAAAATAGCAAGGCCCGCCAAAACCGGCGAAACCAGAAAAAAAGATGCCAGTGCCAACACCAGATGGCCTATGGCCAGCCATTTGAACGCAGATGGATGACACGGGTTAAACACGTCCGGCAGCATGCCATCCCGCACTGCAAGCCACACCCATGCCACGAGTGGAAGGGGGAAAAAATGCAGAGCCGGATGACGCACCCAAATCTCATGCAGAGAAAAGAGCAGGCAGACCACTGACGAGGCCAATATCATCAACCACATGAATCTGTTTCCTGCCTGTGATGAATGGCTCAAAGCGCAGCGGGAATGGTGAGAGGTTGATGTATTGGTTGATGAATCAGGCCAGCGCCGACGTGGCGGACTTCCGGCGTTGCTTGAAGGCGAAGGCTGTCATGAACAGCAGGCCGCCACAGCCGAGAATGATAGACGGCGGTTCCGGCACCGGCGCGATAGTAGCTGAGTATGTATAGGTCACTTCAAGGCTGCCGGTGCTGCTGCCGGTGATGCTCGTCAGCCAGGAGGTGGTGCTGCCGGAGCCCGATGCCGTGGGAGTGGCCCCAAAGGTGTTTGCGAGATACAAAGGGACATCTCCCGTGCCTTTGAACGAGTCAAAGTTCGCATCCGCCGAAGTATAGTTATCCTCCTGGGTAAAACCGCTGAAGACGATGTTGTTGACCGTGTAGGACTGACCTTGCGTAAGCGTCACCGTGCCGCCTGGCGGGGTGTGAGACTTGCTTTTCAACACTTCCGCCACCAAGTCGCCATCTGTGCCAATGGAGGGAACATACCCCTCAACGGTGTTGGTGAACGTAATGCGGGTCACAGTCACCGTCCCAGTGTTTTGATTGGTGATTGAAGCAGTGGAGATGCTGGAATTGACTGTCCAGGACAGCGTCACATCCGTCAAAGTGCCAAGAGCGGTGTTAAACTGGGAAAAATACAACTGCGTGTCCCCAGTGATCGTGCCGAAATCGACAGTTTGAACGATGACCTCTGCCCGAGAAGTAAGAGCAGTGGTAAGAAGGAGCATTGTTAGAATCGAAATCTTTTTCATATCAGCCATACAATCGACAAAAGAAAGAAACAAACAAACTACTAATAGTAAGTGAAGCCTTATGGCTCGGTCGGCCTGACACTTGTGATTTCAAACCCAAAGCCGCACCGCATCCAGAATGCTTGTCACTCCCAGCTTGCCCAACGCATTGCGCTTGTGGCTCGAAATTGTCTTCATGCTTAATCCGAGCCGGTTTGCCACCTGACTGGGGCGCAATCCGGAAACAAGCATGTTTAACACCTCCTCCTCTCGCGTCGAGAGGGCGCATTGAGAAGCATCTTCTTCCTCGTGGGAACCACGCGGCGGCACGGCTGACCGGGCCAGCACAGACGCGAGTTCGCTCGACATATAAGGCACGCCTTGCAGTGCCGCATGCATGGCACGCTTTAGTTCTTCGATAGATTCATTGCTGCCAATAAACACGCTGGCACCGGCCTGCATCGCCGTTCGCGCCGTAACATGCGCAGGCGTACCACAAATTAGCATCACGTGCCTGCCACCTGCCAGGGCAATCACAGACTTCAATGCCTCCAGGCCGTGATCGACATCACAAGGATGGAACTCCATCATCACCACATCCACCACGTCGTGCTGCGCGAACATGCGAACTTCTTCCACGCTGGATGCCTCGCTCGTTTCGCATTCAGGCAGGATGTCCTTCAGCAAGAGCCCCCAGCTCGAGCGAGTGATCTCGCTCGGGTGAAACAACACACAATTTGACATGTTCATGGCGGTTATGATTGGTCGCCTGCCTTCACATTCTCTTTGTGACGACATCACGAATTGAGCGGCAGCTCAGGGGGGCGGTGGCTGAAAAAGCGGGAGAAAACCCCACGGTTGAGATAACGACAGGGGGATCGACGAAAAACTTCTCGCTGCGGAGCGGCTGTCCGCAAAAGCGTTCCAATCACCATGCGTGATGTGATGAATTTGGTCCGTTTTCCAGTTGGAGGGTGGAATGTGATGCGGAAGGCAGGAAACTGAGGCCAGTTCCGGTTTCGATGGTTGTTGCAGAGTCGTCACGGTTGTATGCCTTTCACCGCCCGTTTTTATCCGCGCTTCCAAAATGTGGATGCAAAGAATTAAAAATATGGGAGATCGAGCAGTTTCAATTTAACAACTGTGGCTGTTGTGGTTCATTAAAGTTCACGCTTGGAATGAGCTAAGCATAGGTTTAGGCGGTAATGACTCAAGGGACGCAGGCCACGTGGTGGCTTAGAGCCATGGCGGTAATTTGCATACACTGTTTGAACAGAGCAAAAAATTGGCACTCCGGCAAGAGTGCCTGTTTTACGCATTTCCTCAGATATTGAGGATCTCCGTTTAAGAACTGGCTTAGTCGTGTCGCTTTTCAGCCTAAAGAAATAAATCTTAATTTAGCTGTAAAATAATATTTCCCATATAAATATACATGGCCATAGCAGTCACAGTGTCTGTCAGCACTCTCAATACCCCCACTCAAACACTCCCATAAACGATGATTCCTACTCCCAAGAAAATCTTAATCGTTGATGACCACGCCATGTTTGCCGAGACCTTGGGCCAGTATTTGCGCATGATGTTCAAGGATTTCGAAATCACTGTCGTGACGAGCGCAGAAAAGGCACGTGAGCAGGCATCCAGGCAGAGCATGGACGTGGTGCTCCTCGACCTCGAAATGTCTGACTGTTCAGGGCTGACTCTCCTGGCGGATTTCTCATCAGCCGTGCCGTCCCCCGCCTGCATCATCGTCAGCATGCACCTCCAGGCATTGTGGATCGAACGCGCCTTGAAAGCCGGAGCTTGCGGCTACGTCGCCAAAGACTCACCGCCGAGTGAAATCGTCAACGCGATCAATTACGCCCTGCTCGGGAAAAAATACCTCTCACGCAGTGTCGCGCAGTCCTTCGCTGAAAATGCTGTTCGGCTCCCCATGGGGGGCAAAGAACTTCACAAAGTGCTGAGTGATCGAGAGTTCGAGATTTTCCTCCAACTCGCCCACGGCAAGAGCCTGAAGATCATTTCGCTGGATCTGAGTCTTTCCGCCAAAACCGTCTCAGTTCACAAACACAACATCTGGAAGAAAACCGGCATCAATTCAGTTGCGAAAATCGCCCGCTACTGTGTCGAGCATGGCCTCTTGTCTGGAAGCGGGCAGGCTCCCCTGGCCGCATAGCCAACCAAAGCGACATACCGATAAAAAAGCCGCGGCCGCATTCATGAATGCGGCCGCGGCTTTTTTGTTCTTTGATGAAGAGAAGAACCCGCTATTTCAGCAGGCAGAATGACTCACTGCTCTTGCGCAGGCGCATTCAAACCCCGTGTACTAGGGCGCAGCGGAGCGGTTTCCTCCGCCTCCATCGTATTGTAATACGACCTGTGATAGTAGTAGTTGTAACTGCGGGAACGCTGCTTGAGCCGGTTCAAAACCAGACCGGTAAGCGGAATGCCGGTTTGTTGAAGCTTGCGAATGGCCTCCTGCACGATGTCCGATGGTGTCCGGTTACACCGGACCACCAGGAAGGTGCTGTCTGCCAGATGACCGAGTTCCAACGTGTCGTTCACAGGGATCAGCGGTGCAGTGTCGATGACAATGCGATCAAACCCTGCTTGAAAAGCCATTTCACGAAGTCTCTCAACCCCACAGGTGGACAGCAGTTCCGCAGGGTTGGCAACACGTCGGCCTGCCGCCATGATTGCGAGGTGAGCGATCCCTCCACTGAGGCAGACCTCGTCAAATGTCGCTTCTTCAAGCAGCAGATCGACAACACCTTTGCGGTTTTCTGCAATCCCGAAAACCTGGGCTAGTTGGGATCGACGCAAGTCCATGTCTATCAACAACGTGCGCAGTCCCTGGCTGGCAAGACTGACAGCCAAATGGGTGGAAACAAAGGTTTTACCCTCATCTGGGACGGCGCTGACGATCATATGGCAGGTCTGCTGACTTCTGGCCATCCTGGCGATGATCGCACGAAACTCGCGGAAGCTTTCTGCGACATTCTTGTGCTCTTTCAACACAGGCGTAAGTTCATGTTCGTGGCTGGCAGCATGCTTCCCGTGCTGCGCGGAGTCGATGTGCTGGTGCAGATTGGCGATCATGCCCAGCACTGGAACCCGCAGCTTCTCACGCGCGTCGTCCACAGTGCGGATCGAGCGGTCCTGCATGACAATGAGGCCGATGATGGCCAGGCCCAGCATGAAGCCCCCGGCCGTGGAACTGCCCACCAGCTTTTTAGCATTGGGAGACATCGGCTCACCAGGCACCATGGCCAGTTGATGGACCCAGATCGGCGGCGTTTCCATGCCTTTGGAAACGTCCACCTGCTTGATGCGCGTGAGCACAGATTCATAGACCGCCTGGTCGGACTCCATCTCACGCTTCAGCACATTGTATTGAACAGCGAGGTGCTCGAGGTCGAGCGCCTCGGACTCCTGCTTCTTGAGCTGCTCCTGAAGTTTGCGTTCCAGCTCCTGCGCGTTTTCACAACTGGACTGTAGCAAATTGACGGCATCAGCCAGGATAGAGGTGAGTTGCTGTTCCAGATTGCTGATCACCGCCTCGACAGCCTCGTACTTCGGATGCTTGGGCTTGTAGCGCTCGGCCAGCACAGCCAATGTCGCCTTCTGACTGCCAATCTGCGAGAGAATCCCTGATACCTTGGGGTGGCTGGCGATGGTCGGCAGGTTGAGCAATTGATCGCGTGGCAGCTTTTCCTCCCTGCATGCTTGAAGGTGAGTTTCGAGTGTCAGGCGTTCTTTGGACTGATGATTCAGCTCTGTGCCTAGTTCCTTCAGCTTTGTGAGCACGAGATCCTTGCGCTCATCAAGCGAGATGGCTTGATTCGACCGCTTGTAGTCATGCATGGCGATCTCTGACTTCTTCAGCTTGTCCTGCAAACGCTGTCCTTCCGCCACCAAGGACTGGATGGCCCCCTGCATGGTTTTGCTCTTTTGATCTTCCAGCTCCGCCACGAGGCTGAGTACCGCCTGGCTGGACAAGGACGCCACGAGTTCCGGGTCAGCCCCGGTCACATTGAAGTCAATCAGCCGAGTGTCCTTACGTAGGGAGATGCGGATCATGGAACTCACCAGGGAGATCGCATTTTCCCGTGCCTCTTTGGAGCCAGCCGCATGTCCGCCTGAGAAAGCAGGCAATTGTGTCAGGTTCAACTCCGTGATCACGCGTCCGACCACCTCGCGGCTTTTTGCGGCCTGGATGAGAGTGTTGATGGATTTTTCGTCGCCAAGACCAGGTGCGTTCATCCCGTTCATGCTCAGCAGGGAATTCTGCTCCGAGCCAAACTGGGCGACGCTCGTCGCTTCGTACACCGGTTTTTGGCGTTTGAAATAGGCATAACCCAGGATCATTCCAAAAATGGACAGGGTGATCGGGATCCAGCAATGGCGGCGCATGCCATCCATCATCTGTGCCGGGTTCAGAAACGAAGAAGATGCCTCGGAGTCATTTTCCAGACGTGGCAGCGCCTCCATGGACGACTGAAGCGTGGGTAAAGTGGCAAGTTGCATGGTGATTAAAAGAAGCTTTCCGGCACGGTGATGACGTCGTCCTCACGGACATAAAACATCATGGTTTGATTCCCGGACGCCATGCTGTTGACGTCCACTTTGTAAACACGCTCCTGGCCGCCCTCGACTCGTTTCACGAGGACCTTTTTGAGATTGGCGATGCGGGTTGGCCCTCCTGCCATACCCAGCACTTGCAGGATGGTGAGATCTTTTTCCGCAGGAAGCTCATGCGCGCCTGGCCGCTGCACCTGCCCCAGAATCGTGATGCGTTGCACAGAGAACTGGGAGATGAACAAGTTCACCTCTGGATGCACCAGATAATCCTTCCGATATGCCTCCTCAATCAATCTGGCGGCAGCCGACTGGCTGAGTCCCTGGATCTTAACCGAGCCGATCATAGGACACTGGATGGTTCCATCCTTCCGCACCCTGCCGCCTGCGGCGAGCTCAGGTTCATCAAATACCGAAACCTGCACCATGTCTCCTTCACGAATCTGGTAGTCAGGTGAAACACTGCTTTTCGAAAGCGCTTCAGCACCCGCCGTGCTCATTGAACCCGCGGCCGTTTGTTGCGCATGCAGCTTCATGTTCAAGCCAAAGCAGCAGAACACGAAGCAGATGCCACGCATGCAGACGAGTTTGGTGATGGGAGATCGATTCATAAGTGTGATCGCGAGGATAAATGAAATGATGAGAAAATTCAGGCGCCTACCATGAGCTGGTAAGACCGGCTCCGAATAGATTACGAACAAACGGTTGCGCAGCAGCGCCGGAGGAATCGTTCGTCGTGTGCTGGTAAAACAGCTCCAGCGACAGATGACGGTGCAGCGTGTACTTCAGCCATGGCCGGAAAAAGCGCACATGATCCACACGGCTGCTCGCCACACCGGCGAGATAGGAACCGTACTCGGAGAAATCATAACCAAAATCCGCGCCGATGTTGAGCTTGCTGCCCACCTGCTGCTGGATGCCCACCAGAACACCTTCCGACTGGTAATACTGTCCGGTGAGCGAGGGCGAGTTCTGCGCCCGCGCGTACACACTCGCATGCAAGGATGTCTTCGGCCCGACCTCATACTTGAATCCAAGCGTTCCGACTGGCAGCACACTGTCGCCTGCGGAAACCGTGTGCAGCAGATGAAAGCCGGCAGTTCCGGTGAGAGAGACCTTCTGCGCCGCCTCCCACTCCACACGCACAAGAAAATCCTCCCCAGTCTGATTTCCACTTTGCTCCACCTCTTGAATCATTTCGTTGAACTGCACGCCCAGCCGGAAGCGTGGTGAGAATGCATAGTCCGCGAATAACCCAAATCTCCATGTGGTGGACGAAAGCAGTGAATCGTAATGACTGCGTTGAAGCTGCCCGCTGATGCCAACGCGGATTTTTTCAGACACTTCGTACATCAGCTGCAGTTGAGGAGAAAACTGTATCCGCTGCGCCTGACCGCCCACGTCAAGGTCGCCACCGGCAACATCATTGAAGTTGCCTGACAACTTGATCGACGTTTTTTTCATGCGGTAGCCCAATGACAGGCTCAGGAACTGGTTCACCGAGTTCTGTGCCTCAAATTTCTCGAAAAAATTGAACTGCGCGTTGTAATCCGCCAGCACCCGCAGCTTCGCCTGCTCGTCTCCGTAAGAGTATTGAAATCCGGGGCGTGCGCTCCACATCACATCGCTCTGTGCCCCGGTGTTGGTCAGGAAAACATTGGAGTCATAGCGCCAGGAGCCGGAAGCAAACACCCGCAGCTTCCAATTTTTCAGAAGCTTCATTTCATAGTTCATAAACTCTTCCAAAAAGACGTCTTCCTGGTCATTCGGATCGAGCACTTTTCCTTCCACTGGCGCGGCGAGCGAGGCTTTTGTGCCGGCGGCCTCGTCGCGAAGCGTGTCCTGGCCCTCTGTGTTAACAGCATGCAACAACACGCACCACAGCAGCAGCGGTGCTGAAAGATGGAACAGGGGTGGTTTTTTTCTTTTCATCACGAAGTTAGGGGGTGTCGGCAGAAACAACCGGAAGTTGTGGCTGGGGGTTGGACAAATCGGGGTTCGAAGGGCCGCCGGTCGGCGTAGTGCCAGGCTGGGTGGTCGGCGTTCCCAACGTTGAGGACGTTCCACTGGATGATGGAGTGACGAGTTGCTTCTTCGACTGCTCCACAAGATCGCTGCCGCCTTGCGATGGCCCGCCGGTGAGATTCGTGACTTTGCCGGTCAGCGTGTCCACCAGCTCGGCCTCGATTCGGCCGCCTCCACGGTTGAACAACCAGATCACCGACCCTTTCGGCACCTCGATCTGTCCGCCCACGTCTCCATTCGCCGCTGACGAGCCTTTGCCAATGCTGACATTGCTCATTCCCTCACCCACGGCCACCACAGTTCTACCTTCGTCGTGTTGTACCGTCCATGTCGCGACACCAGTTTGTTTCGCATCCTTCTCTGCCGGGTTTGTGTCGTTGCTCCTTTGTTGACTGCCGCCCATGTCGTTCACGATCACACCTTCCTCGGTGTGAACAGTCACTTTGATTTTCGGCGTGGAAGAATCTTCCCCGCCACTCTCACCGTCTTGACCGATGTGAAACAAGGCCTTTCCCGCAATGATGCTGCACGTCACATTTCCACCGCCGTCAGAAAGGATTTCCGCTCCATCGAAACGCACCTTGGTGTCGGGATAGATGATCACGCGCAGTGTCGGCAGAGGCTTCAAGAGAGCGCCGGCGATGGCACCACACGAGATCACTGTCCCGGCTCGAATACTGTCGCCTTTCTGCACCTGCTTCTCACCGCCGCCAGAGGTGGAGACCATCACCACCCCTTTGATAGCGGCAAATCTCGCGGAAACAGCGGTGCCTTGCTGCGCCTGCAGTTGTCCGGAGGTCAGCAGTGGCAAAAGCCAGCACAAGGAGATCAAACGCCGCCCCAAAAGCCGGGCTGCGTCCGATTTAAGCACTCCATTTGCCATGAACTCTCGATTGATCAGAATCATCAGGAACTATAAAGCACATGAGCAACCCGATGGTGTGTCGCGTGGCTTAAATGACCTTAAGGGAATGCTTACTCACGCCAAGGCATGAGAGTCCCTTGAGATTGCCAAGCCTGGCATTCACCGGCGCTGTGAGCAGCCCGGTGTGGCGTCCCTTCCAATCCGTTCAGGATGGCAGCATCTGCTCCATCCCCAGTCCCTGGGCCGCCTCGTCGATCATCACTTCCTCCGGCATGGTCTGCTGCCATCCACACCTGCCTTCAGCCGGACGTGTCTCCACACCTGTGGAATATGCTTCAAACCGTTCCCACTCTCCTTCGACGAAATGTTGGAAGCTCTCGCGGAAGAGCCTCGCGCTGAATCGTTCCGCATTGAGCCGGCAGTTTAGCGCATCCCATTCGCGCGTTTCAAACTCGGCGATGGCGCTCCGTAGTGAATCAACGTTCTGCTCACCAAAGAACAGGCCGGTTTCATTCTCGATGACCGTTTCAAGCGCACCTCCGCGTCCGTAGGCGATGACCGGAGTGCCGCAGGCCTGCGCCTCCAGCAGAATGATGCCAAAGTCCTCTTCGCCACCAAAGACAAAACCCCTGGCGCGCTGCAGGTGGTCCTTCAGCACCTCATCGGCCTGCCAGCCGAGCACCTTCACATTGGGTCCTGCCAGGCGCCGAAGTTTGGACAGTTCCGGCCCGTCTCCAATCACGACAAGCTCACGGTCAGGCATCGCATTGAAGGCCTGCACGATCAGGTCGATGCGCTTGTAGGGCACCAGCCGTGACGCAGTCACATAGAAATTCTCTTTCTCACGGCATGTTTCAAAACGCTCCACGTTCACCGGTGGATAGACCACCGTCGCATCCCTGCGGTACACTTTTTCGATGCGGCGTGAGATGAAGCGCGAGTTGGCCATGAATGCGTCCACGCCTGCCGCCGTACGGCTGTCCCACATGCGGATGAAATGCAGCAGCCCGCGCACCAGCCAGGACTTCAGGCCACGGTCCAGCTTCGATTCTTTGAGATATTGCGTCTGCAAATCCCAGGCATAGCGGATGGGTGAATGGCAGTAGCACAGATGCAACTGCCTCGGCCCGGTGATGATGCCTTTGGCAAACGCATAGCTGCTGGAGATCACCATGTCGTAACCGCTGAAGTCAAACTGCTCGATCGCCAGAGGCATCAGCGGGAAGCAGTGGCGGTAGTATTTTTTTCCGCCTGGAAGCCTCTGCACAAAGGAAGTTTTCACCGTCTTCCCTTTCAGGAATTTCCGGCTCTCATCGTCAAGGGCGTCGATCAGGCTGAAAAGATCGGCGTCCGGGTAAACCTTGAGCATTTGCTCAAGCACTCTTTCAGCTCCGCCATAAACGGGAAGCCAGTCGTGGACAATGGCGATACGACGCTTGGATTTAATGCTGCACATGACGGTGTTTTTTTTGGGGGGATGTTTTTGAAAAAGTGCTCATGCTGCCTGCCTGATCTGCGCGGTTGTCTCCGCAACCGGAGCCTGCTCGTTTTCACAGCATGCCGTTTCGCGGATCACGGCCTCGATCTTTGCCTGCACTGCATGCAGGGCATAAGTGTCGTGCGCAGTTCGTTGCGCGTTTTGCGCAAGATCGGCGGCGAGTTTGGGATCGTTCTTCAAACGCATCATGACATCGGCCAGCTCCCTCGCGTTACCAGGTTCCACCAGCAGACCCGTATGCTCATGCTGCAAAATCTCCGCTGCTCCGCCTGCACGCGACGCGATCACTGGCTTGCAAGCCAGCATGCCTTCTACGATGACGCGGCCAAAAGGCTCGGGGAAAACGGATGCGTGAACCACCACATCCGCCATGTCGAAAAACGGAAGTGTCTCAGATTGAAAACCCGCAAAGTGAACTCGGCCTGCAAGCGCCGGCACGGCAGCCTGCACATGCAATCTGCGGGCATATTCACGGTCTTCATCTGTGAACAGCGCATCTCCAAGCAGTACCGCGTGTGCATCTGGCATGGCTTGCAGCGCCTCCAAGAGGACATGCTGCCCTTTCCAGTGCGCCAGACGTCCGGCCATCAAAACAATCCACGCATCCGGTGGAATGCCAAGGCTGGAACGCCTTGATTCGATGTCCGCCGCCGTCGATCGGACTTCTGGAATGAGGAAACCATTCGGAATCACCACACAGCGCTCCGCACGGCCTCCGCTGGAGATGAAGGCGGCTTTCGTCGCCTCCGAATTGGCGATCACGGCGTTTGCAAAGGTGTTCGCGCAGAAAATCAGCAAACGACGGTTGAGCGCGCTGAAGTGTCCGTCCGCCACAATGTCGTGGAGATGGAACACCAGCGGACACCCGGCCAACTTGGCCGCAGGACCGCCGATGATCAGAGCCTTGGCGGTATTGGCATACACCACATCGAACGATCGTGCTGCACGTGCGATCCGCAGCATCAGATCGACCAGACCCGGCACACATCGTAAAGCGCGGCTCAAGCCAGCCTGTCTGTCCACTGCCGAAGCTTCATCGCCAAGCCTGAAAACTCTTGTTTTCACGCCTGCGCTCTCCAGTGCCGCACGAAACTCGCCGTCATGGAACAAAATTACTTCACTGTCAGCAGCACGTGCGGAGGCGATGTCGAGCAGCATCAGTTCCGCACCGCCCAGGCGACCAGTTTGATCGAGAAACAGCACCTGCGGCACGGCATTGTTGGGGTGCCTGCCGTTCATCAGCCGCTGACTGACCAGCCCGCTCGCAATTCCTATCACACATCCAAGCAGGCCCGCCCACAGATCGGCCATGTCCACCGCTCTGCCTGGAATCGACGTTTGAACCAGCTCAAGCAGCACATTCAGCAGCGTGATGATGCCGACCATCACAAACGCCCTGCTCAAAATCTTCTCCTTCGTCCCAAACGCCAGCCAGGCGGTGATCCCGAGAAGCCCGAACGCGCCCAGATTGAACCAGAAATCCATAAAATCGACATACTCCGACCACCGCACTGGCAGAAATGTGAGTCGCCGGTTGCCAATCGTCGGCTTCAAGGCCAGCCACAATCCAGCGGTCAACAGTACCATCAATGCAATGCGTGCGTTTCTCTTCATCATGATCATGGCTGCCATCCTGCTTCGCGGTAAACCTCGCAGACTCTCCGTGCGATGCTGTCCCAGGTGAACCCACGCATCACATGCTCGCGACATGCTTCGCGCGACGGCAGACGCAGCGTCCCATCCAGCCAGCCACGCAGTCCTTCGGCGATTTGATCTGCCCCCGTGCCTTTCAGCACCAAGTCATCTCCCAGGCCTTTCACCGTGTCAGGCAAACCACCCACGGGCGTCACCAGCACCGGTGTGCCGCAGGCCAGTGATTCGAGAGAGATCAATCCAAAGCCTTCCAGCGCCGCGCTCGGCACAATCGACAGGTCTGCTGCAGCATAAACCGAGGGCAGCACGCTTTCCGGGACGAACCCAAGAAATTGCACGTTCTTGGCCAGCCCCGCCCTCAGCACCTGCTGCTCCAGTTCCTCACGCAGCGGCCCCTGCCCTCCAATCATGAGCTTCACGTCGGGATGATGAACGGTGGCCTTGCCAAACGCCTCAATCAACGTCTCCAAACCCATTCGCCTGGCCAGCCGACGAACGCAGACGATGATCTTCTGCTTTTGCGGCCACACGAGTCGATGGCGTGCTTCCACGACATCGACGGGAGCGAACTTGTCTGTCTCCACACCGCCAGGAACCACATGCACGCGATCCTCAGACACGCCATACCCTTGGCAGAGCTGGTCGCGGAACGCCTTTGACAGGACGATGAAGCGATCTGCGCGTTGATAGACCGATTTTTCCATCAGCCGTTTGCAAAAGACCGTGTGTAGTTTCCCACCCTCGCGTTTCGATTCACTCGCCCACGGTCCGTGGAAATGTACCACATGCGCGTCCCAGCGCCGGCCAAGCACCGCAGGCAGCGCATAAAGCGCAAAATGAGATGCCAGCAGTTTTCCACGCTGTGGAATAACCTGCTGCCGTACCGCCTTCCACCTCTGCATGAGCGGCTTGTTCACCGGGCCGAGGCTGCTGTCTTCAGATGTCTCGCCAAAGCCATACGCCGTCGTCTGCACGCTCTGGCGGGCCAGTGTGGTGTTCAAGGCGTTGAAATAACGGTCCACTCCGCCTGCGGAAGCTTTCAAATGCATGCCAAGCTGTGCGATCATAAAGGTTGCGGCACTTCGCCGATCTTGCGGGCCGGATTACCGGCCCAGATTTCAAATGGGGGAACATCTTTCGTCAGCACCGATCCCGCTCCGAGCACGGATTTGCGACCGATTGTCAGTGGTGTGTTCGGTCTTGCCACCACAATGCTGTGTGCGCCGATGGTTGCATCGTCTTCGAGTTTGATAAAATGCGGAGAACCAATCCACGTCTCCGCCGCAAGCGTGACATGATGATAAACGCGGCAGCGGTTGCCGATGCGCACCTGCGGATGCATCACAATGCCCATCCCATAGTGCTCCAGAATCACGCCATCGCCCACTTCGGCCTCTGCAGGCAGCAGACACTTGTGCAGCGCGAAATTCAGCGTCTTCACCAGGCGCGCCGGAAGACTCCAACCGCGACGATGCAACTCGCGGCTCCACTTCCAGAGCAGTTCAGGACTGTGCAAACGCATGGCTTGGTTTGAGCGGCTGAAGTTTCTCGACGCACTCGCGCTCTTTGCTTGCGGCCGCGGTTCCAAAAGCGTCGATCATTTTCTGCGCCACCGCAGGCACCGAAATGTCTCGTTCCACCCAGCGACGGCCGTTTTCCGCAAGCTGACGGCGCAGCTTCGGTCCCATGACGAGCTGGCGCAGCACAGTGGCAAGTTCGTCCGGCTGACGCTGCGTAAACACAAGACCGCCTTCACTTTGACGGATGAGATGCGGGATCTCGCCAGAGTCTGAACCGACCACGGCGGCACCGCAGGCCATCGCCTCAGGAATCACGCGGCCAAACTGCTCCTCCCAGTTCGGCTGGGTCTCGGAAGGCAGCACCAGCATGTCCATCGAGGCCAGCCATCGCGGCGTTTCATCGTGCGGAACGTATCCAGCAAAGAAAACACGGTCACGCACCGCGCGTTCGGTCAGCAGACGCTCAAACTCCGGCTGAAACCCGCCCGTGCCCACCAACACCATGCACCAGTCGAGATCACGAATGCCACCAAGGGCTGTGGCGAGAGTGCGCAGACCTTTCGGCTCAATCAAACGGCCCACATAGCCGATCACGGGGGCGTTTGTCTGGGGAAAGCGTTCTGGTGGAGTCGCCCTCAAGCGCGGATGATAGCGTTCGGGATCCAGCGGCAGTGCACAGACTGTTTGTCTGCCGCGATAGCCTTTTGCTGACAACACATCCGCCACGCGATCGGTGATCGGCAGCGCAAAGCTCGATGAACGATACACCATGGATTCCAACCACGAGAACGGCCGCGGATACTGCTTGTTGATGTTCTGGCAGGAGTAGAAGCCAAATGGCACTCGGATGGAGCGATTGTTCGCCCAGCACACCTGCGCCGTGGCCAGAGCATATGGCTCGTGATTCATGTAGATCACGTCCGGTTTCAGTTCGCGCAGGAAGCGTTGCCAGCGCATGCGATAGACGTGGAAGATGATGCTGCCATTCTTCCACACGGCACAGCGGATCAGCGAAGTTTCCAGTCCTTGGCAGGGTTCCTGCCGCAAGGCATTGCCAAACTCATCATGCCAGCGGTCCGGGATCACCACGGTGATCTTCCAGCCGGTTTCACGCTGAATGCGCGCATAGATTTCCTGATTGAGCGCTGTGGCGCAGGAATGACTGACGACAAGAATGTGCATGGTGGTGAAAATCAGTTCGAGCTGCTCAAATAGGCCTTGTAGGCGTCCTCGGTCATCTGTGCGATCCGGTCCCAGGTGTAGCTCATCTCCACCCGCTCGCGTGCATTGGCACCCATGACCTTCAGATGATCCGGCTGCGCGCACAGCCTTCGTAGCACAGTGGCGATCTGCTCCGCATCATGCTCGATGAAGTCGCCATTCTCTCCTGGAGAGATGAAATCCTCCGTGCCGTTGATGCGCGTGGCCACCACCGGCAGTGCGCAGGCCGCAGCCTCGATCGTGGCGAGACTGAAAGCCTCATACCAACTCGGGAACAGAAAGAAATCCGCCGCGCCAAGCGCCTGCGGCATGTCCTTGCGGAAGCCGCCGAAGATGACGCGATCCGCCGCGCCTGCATCGCGTGCCATGTTGATGAAGCGCGCGCGGTCGGGGTCATCGCCGGCCACGAACAGTGTCAGTGGCACATCTTTGAGATGCCCCATCGCCTGAATGGCAAAATCGAGGCCTTTGCGCGCCCATTCGCCGCCAGCGAAGATCGCCATCAGTTGATCCTGCGGCACGTTGTTTTGCGCGCGCCATGCCTGGCGTGCTTCGGTGCTGAGCGGCTTAAAGCGCTCTGTGTCCGCCGCATTTGGCACGATCCGCACCTGCGCCGGACCGATATTGTAGTGCTTCTGCAACTCCGCCGCGACGCCACGCGACACCGGAAGGAACATGGGAGCCCTTCGTCCGGGCTTGTGCTGATACAGGCGCTTCTCTGCGGCGCAGGTGGCACTTAAATACAGCCAGCGTGTGAGACGTCGTGCAGGAGAAACTTTTTCATCACGGCCAAGACGGTCGAGGATCTGCTTCTTCGCCGGTTGGATGTTTTGAATGGTGACCACATTGCCTCGTTGTGTGTTGCAGCCAATGGTGTGGACAATTTCAAACTGGCCAGGACGCACACGGCGGTTCACTTCAAGATAGTAGCTGCCGAAGTCGATCACCTCCGCCCAGTTCACGCCTGGCACGCGATGCCATGCAATGCGCGAGAGGTCGAGGTCCTCCGCCTTGCGCGCATAGAGATGCACCTCGTGTGTGCGCGCCAGACGTTCGGCGACTTCGTTCACCGCGCGGGCGCTGCCGTCCCGGCGGTTGCAGTTGATCATGGCGTAGGCGATTTTCATTGTGATTTGTGTTTGAGTTTCAAAGTTTCATCCAAGAGCAGTGCGCGGCATGTCCCATGGCATTGAGGGAATGACTGCCGGCACCACCTGACGGGACTTCACGACGGGCTTCGTCAGGCGGTTGAGCGAGATGCCGAGGAAGACCCAGAAGAGCGAGAAGCCGCCGAAAACGTTGCCGACGTAGAGGAACACCAGGCAGCCGAGCAGCACGGCGCGGCCGGTGAAAAGGAAGGCGTCTTTGCCGCCCTGACGAATGCGACGCGTCAGTTCATTCCAGATTTGCGCCATCGCAGCGAAGAAGGCGAGACCACCAATCCAGCCGAACTGGCTGAACACCTCGATGTAACCGCTGTCACACCAGCCTTCCTTCGCACCGCCGCCGATGCGTCCTGCGCCGAAGCCGGAACTGCCAAGTCCGAGGCCCAGCGGGTGTTTCAGCACCCACGGAATGCCGGTGGTGAGAATTTCCAGGCGCCCTTGGTAAGAACCATCGTTCTGGATGTCCTTCACTGTTTCAAAGCGCTGTTGAATGCGCTCCGCACCAGGCATGTGTTCCAGTCCGTAGTTTGCACCGATGGACAGCAGCGCGGCAAAAAACAACACCCGGCCCAGGCCGCGTCCTTTGGACAAAGCTGGCTGCAACAACGCCACCAGTGCGACGATGATCAACATGCTGCGGCTCAGTGTCAGCAGCACCACCGAGAACAGCAGCAGGATCGTCAACCAACCACCGAGAATGCGCCAGCGCGGGTGCAGGATCATGGGAATCGCCGCCCAGGCCAGGAAGCTCGCACAGGGGCCACGTTCATGCATGGTGGAGAACACAGACATCTCTGTCGGCCGCAACTGACCGAGGTAGCCCACAAATTTCACCTCGGTGACCCAAAAGGCGTCCCAGGGAGGAATGGTGAGGTATTGATACCAACCATACAGCGCCACAAGCAACGCGGCATAACCAGATGACTTTAACCAGCGGTCTGCCGTCGCTGATGAAACCGGCGCCGTCGCTGCGAATAAGAACGCGCCAAAGCCCGCCATCCACTCGCCCATCGAATACACGGCTCCGATGCCCGAGTTCAGCACGCCCACCGCCAGTCCATGCACCAGCGCCAAGGTGATCAGAGCTGCGATCTTGCGCGTCTTCGGGCTGAGCTGGTTGAAACGCCCCAGCACAGGGAGCAGCAGCAGTGCGCTGACGACCAGCGGCGTCAGGCTGATGGTCGATAGCGGGTTGAAAGCCTCATTGATGTAGTAATCCACGAGTCTGCGGATACCACGGTTCAACGCGACGACGAAGAACACATAGTCGAGCAGATAACTGGAACGTGACGCGGCCAGATAGAAGGCCGGCAGCACGATCAAGATGGAAATGAGCCACTCCATGTCAGTGCGGGAGAAGTTCCTTCGGCAACGAGATCGTCGGCGGCTCGGCAGCGGCCCCCATTGCTGGTTCCAATCGATCAATCACGGGATTCCGACCCACCCAGGCCATCACTGGTGCAAACCATGACGACGGGATGTAATTGAAGCTCTCGATGTTGCGGGAACCGATTTCTTTGGCCGGATTGCCGCCAACCACGCTGAACGGACGGACGTTTTTGACGACAACCGCTCCTGCCGCGACCACGGCACCACGTCCGATCGTCACGCCCTTCAAGATCATCGCATCCGTCGCGATCCACGCATGGTCCTCGATCACAATCGGCGCGAAAACATGCTCATAAGTGGGCGAGTGAATGTCATGCGAGCCGGTGATGAGCCTGACGCCATCGTTGATCACGACACAGTTGCCGATTTGAATGCGCTCATGCGTCTGCATGCGGGTGATGCCGAGACAGCAGCAGTCACCGATGGCAAGATTTCTGGCGTCACCATGCACGGTCAGTTGCGCCATGACGGTGGAGGAGGCGATCTGCGCGCCTTTCATCCGCCAGCGCAGGGATTGCAGGCAGTAGCCCAGCAGCGGGGGCAGCGTCCAGATGCGCTTTAGCCAGGTGCGCACCCAGGCGCGGCTGAACAACTGCGGTTTGGTGCGGTGATGCAGAAGGAAAGTGATCATCGATTTTTCATCGAGCGGCGGCGGGAACTTGATCAGCCAACATGTTGTCTGCCCCGGTCTTCCGGCCAAGGCACTGCCTGACAGCCACGATACGGCCCGCCAGCGTGGCAGCGAATCGCTGCCACGGCTGACTTTTTGGGCGCAGCAGAAAATCAACGGCTCGCGCCAGTCCGGGGCAGACATGGCTGCCCACGCAGATCTGCCAAAGTGGAATCGTCCAGCGCACGAGGCCGCTTCCATGCTTCAAAGCCACCAAGGTTTCGTTAAAGGCGATGTCGCTGGTGCCAGTGAAGTTGAAGATGCCGCGATGCACGGTGTCTCCATCATGACGTGGCGCGACATTGTGAATGACCTGCACAGTGGGATCAAAAATCATGCGCTGCTTCTTCGTGCGTGCTTGAAGTCCCAAGGCGAGTTCCCAGTTCACCTGCGCGCCCTTGCCGCGCAACTCACGCTCAAAGCCGCAACGACGCAGGAAATCGCCGTTGAACAGACAGTTGGAGCCACGCAGCACCTGGACCAACCGCGCTTTGCCACCACCACGATGATGACCGCCTGTGATCCGCCCAAACCAGTGAATCAGGCCCACATCCTGAATCAGCGGCTCGGTCCGGCGCATCTCGGGGTAGTCCATCAGCAAGTCTTTGCCGCCAGCCGCCACGACATCCGGCCTGGAGCGCAAGTGAGCGATCATGGAGCTGAGCCAGTGCGGCGGGATCACCACATCATCATCCACCAGCGCCACCCAAGCGGCATCGCTTTCTGCCAGGCATGAATTCATGGAACCCACGACACCAACTCCTTTTGCCTCCACGGCACGAACCGGGAGCACACTTTCAAACTCACGAATCAGCTCGCGGCTTTGTTCATCATCCGCACGAACACCCACGAAGATCTGATCGACGGCTGTTTCCTGGTTTTTCAGGGCCTCAAGGCACCGCCGGAGGTGATCAGGTCGTTTGAGCGTTGGAATGATGACATCAATGCGTTCCATGTTCGGTTTCATGCGAGGGCTTGGTTCTGCGCAGGTGGTTTGAGTTACCGCGTGCAGGATGGTGGTGAACTGCTCGGTCAGGCGGCTGAGATCGAAATGCTGCTCCGCCAGCGCCCGGGACTCAGCGGGTGATCCTGCCGGTTGAGCACACAGTTGCACCAGTGCTCTGGCGAATGTCTCTGGACGGTCGTCAGCGAGATGAATGTCACGGGCGCAGAGGTAATCCGCGTTGCCGTTGGTGTGTCCGACGATGACCGGCAATCCGCAGGCCTGAGCCTCAGCGACGGATGAACCAAAGTTTTCTTCGTCGCTCGGCTGCACCAGCACATCATGCTGCTGGAGCAACGCTGGCACCTGCTCACGCGGCATGCCTTTGATCCACTTCAAACGATCCGGAAAGGGAAACGCCTCGATCAACTTCTCATAGCCGGGGATGAAGCCAGAGCCGCCGACAATCGTCGCCTTCACTGGCAAACCGCGCCGGATCGCTGTCTGCAAGCCATCCAGGAAGAGATCCAGACGCTTGCGGGGAATGATGCGGCCCAACCAGAGCACACGCAGGGGTGTGTCGCATGCTGCCGGGCCTGAAGGTGCCGGACGGAAGAGATCCAGATCAATCGGATACGGCATGGCCGAGGTGCGCGTCGGAGACACGCCATAACGATGGTGCAGTGTCTGGCGCGCTTGCTCGCTGCCAACAATGATGTGATCCGAATGCTTAAAATTTGGAAGTCCCACGACTGAGAGCCGAAGTTGCGCCAACAGCCACCACTTCAGTGCTTTCCAACGGCCCGCGAGCCTGCGAATCTCGTGATAACGGGCAACAATCGAGCGCGCATCGGTGCCAGGAGGCCCTTGCGCAAAGCTGACCATCGGCACCCCTTTCACGCGGCCAGGAACATAGTCGCCAAGCCACAGACAGAGATCATAGCGTCGGGTTTGATGCTCGCGCTGCATGAGACGCAGCAGCAAACGAAGGTAACTGGAGCAATCCCAGCGGCAGGCCAGAAAGCCGAGCAACGGCACCCGCTGCACCCGCGCCCGAAACCGGTCCGCGCGCACATTGTCCGTGCAAATGAAGCGAAATCCCACACGCTCGCCAACTGAAGGCCGTGGATCGACAAACGACGGCTTGGAGAAGAAGTCCACTTCGTGCCCGGCGTCCAACAGAGCGCGCAGCAGCAGTGCATTGGCCGAGGCCACACTGCCAGCCTGTTCAGAGACATATCCTGTCGCAGCGATCTTCATATCAGTGAGGCCTGAGTTTGCTAGGCACGAACCGCGTACGGAGTGCAACGCGCATGCTCCGTCGGCAGCGCCACGATGTCCGAACAGGTGATCTGATCCTGGGTGAAAGGCGTGGTGTCGCTGGCCGTCATGGATCGCCACGCGTAACCGACCTCACGCAGCAGGTTCTCAATGGCGATACCGGTTTCTCCCCCGGTGCATTCACAAACGAGCACCGGCCGGCACTGGCGCAGTGTCTCGATGCAACCGTTCAAAACCAGATGCTCAGCACCTTCGACATCAATCTTGATGACGGTCGGATCCGGCAGACCTGCACGCAGGCTGTCCAAGGAAAACACGGGAACCTCAAGCTGGATTCCCCCGGCCTCAAATCGGCCAAATCCACTCAGGCTGTTGGCTGCCGAGCGGTAGGCGGACAATTGAAACTGTACAGTTCCGCTGCTCTCCGAAACGGCAAATGGGCACAAGACAACCGGCGCCTCCTCGGCCAGCCGATACTTGCGGGAACGGTCAATGAGCGACGCGCACTGAACGTCTGCCTCGATGGCGATCACCCGCCCCTTCGCGCCAGCGAGCACAGCGGCTGCGTAGGTGAAAATCCCGCAGTTGGCACCCACATCCCAGACAGTGTCTCCCGGACGAATCCAGTTCTCGACACTTTGAAACAGATCCGCATGGATTGATGTCAAGCTGTGCAGGTAATAGCGCCGATAAGCCTGTGTTGAAACCAGAACACGACGGTTATGGAACATTGGCGGGAGTTTTTTGGAGAGAATCATGAATGTGTTGTTTGGCTGTTGGAATGTGATGGCTGAAGTGGTGTCCCGGATGCCCGCAGACGCCGTGCAGGCACCCCGGCCCAGGCTTCGCCTGCCGGAACGGATTTGGTGACGACTGATCCAGCCCCGATGATCGCCCCGCTGCACAGACGCACGCCTTTCAGCACGACGCATTGCGCGCCAAGCCAGACATTGTCCTCGATCACGATGGGTGAACCACGGCCCTGCTGAACATTCATCGGCTGGCCCGGCGTCGTTCCATGATCGCTGTCGATGAAGGTGCAGCCGGAGGCGATCAGGCAGTCGTCGCCGATGGTGATGCCCTCACGGATGTTAAACTCGGTGCCGCAGCCGATGAACACGCGATCGCCGATCTGGATGGAAGGTCCGGGCTTCCAGAAACCATCATGTTTGAAATAGACATCCGGTTCCACGGTGCAGCGACGGCCAATCGACAACTGATGAGGCCAAGGAACCCGCACCCGCGGAAGCCAAGTCCCACTCCCGATCCGCGCGCCGCGCAACCGCAGCAAGGTCATGCGCAGCCACTGGACAGGGCCAGGGAGCAAGTCACAACGCCGCGACGCCCGCTGGATAATTTCTTGGATACTCATCGGTGTCTTCGCTTCAACGAATGGCTACAAGCCGTAACGTCGCGGTGCTTTTCCCAGCGCTTGCTGCATTTCCCAAAACGGGCTGCGCGTGGACTTGGCGTGCTTCCACAACCAGGCAGGCAGCAGCCAGATGAACCAGGCAAACTCACGCGCAAAGACCACGCCTGCGCGCGCTGAATCCCAAGACATGCCTCTGTTGCGGAAGCGCGAGAGAATGACCATCGCCACATGCTTCGTGAGCAATAGGGCGAGCACACCTGGTCGGGCTCCCAAGTCGAGAGCGGAGATCACACGTGTCTCCCAGCGACGCGCGAGCTTGCCTGGTGCAGGCAGCGGCCTGCGCGGATGATGGACGGCAGCCTCGGGGACGAACCTGCACTCCTCGCCTTGCGCTTTCAGTCGTGAGGAAAACTCCATGTCTTCGAACGAGGGATTGAAGCGCTCATCAAATCCACCCGCTTGCTCGTAGAGGCTTCGGCGAATAGCAAAGTTGCAGGACGGAAAGAGATCCAGTTTCTCCAAAACCTCGGGAGCCTCCCATAGCAGTGAGCTGGTCGCAGGCATGGACCGTGTGAGACCGTGGAAGATGCCGTGATCGCCTGCTTCGTTCAAGACATCCAGATAAGCCTTCAAAAAACCAGGCTCTGGAATGACATCGTCATCAATGAAGATGAGCCATAGGCCGGTGGCATGGCACGCGCCTGCGTTGCGGTTGGCAGCAGGGCCGCAGCGTGGGCCTGGAATGACTTTGACCCAAGGAAACTGTGCCGCCAAGAGCTGGCGTGTGCGTTCATCACGACTGTCGTCTGCCACAATCACCTCGCAGAGCTGAGTGTCGAGCTGCGGTTGAAGAGTCTGCAGGCAACGCCGC
Source organism: Prosthecobacter sp. (assembly GCF_034366625.1). Lineage (NCBI taxonomy): Bacteria > Pseudomonadati > Verrucomicrobiota > Verrucomicrobiia > Verrucomicrobiales > Verrucomicrobiaceae > Prosthecobacter > Prosthecobacter sp. The sequence continues at coordinate 45,873 of NZ_JAXMIH010000015.1, read as the reverse complement.
AGGTCTTCAGGACGATTGCACGTCGGGATGATGATAGATGCGCGAACCATATCGAAGGTTTGCTTCAATTGAGCGAGACAGCTCCCCAGGCTTTCATGTGGGAGTCGAGCATGTGCTCTGCGGTGTAGTTCATCCGTTGATGCTGCATACCCGACACACCGAGCTGCAGGGCGTATTCCGGGTCTAACAGCAGCCGCAGCAGGCTCGAGGCCAGTTGCTGCGGCTGCTGATCAGCCCACACACCTGTAACACCATCTTCCACAAGCTCTCGGCTTGCTGGAGCAGTGCCACAAAGGACAGGTTTGCCATACGACCAGGCTTCGACATACACGATGCCAAAGGACTCGTGGGCGGATGGAAGACAAAAGACATCACAAGCTGCATAAGCATCAGCTTTCCGCTGCTCATCTGGACAACCAAGGTCGCGCACATTGGCAGGCGGTATGAGCGACAATCTCTGCTGATCGGCATCGCCAGGGCCTGCGAGGAGCAGCACCGCGTCTGAACACTGTCGTAACACCAGAGGCCAGGCCTCAAGCAGGGCCGGATAGCCCTTGCCCTCATCGCGACGACCCAAAAACAGCACGGTGGGTCGCTTAGAAATGTCCAGAGATTGACGAAGCCTCTCACCATCGCCATTCGCCTTGCACATGGGTGGCAGGCCGCACCGAACCAGCTTTGCCACAGGCACGCCGAGACTTTCCAAATGACGCTTCTCGTAATCCGACTGGCAAAAAATGGCGTCCGCCTGGCTGTAGAGACTGATGTCGATTTGATCGTCTCCCCAGTTTTTCGGATGCACCGCCGGCCAGATCGTAAATCGAGTTCCCGCTGTTCTGGCGGCCTTCATCAACGAGAAACCCAGAAAATCCCAGCCCGTGCCCACGAAGTGCAGCGCCTGGGTGTTTTGCAGCCGGGCAGCAAGCTTTGAAGGCGACAGCAGCTTGTTCATCAGCATTCGCAGCACCGGCAGCAGAAGAGGTCTTGATGCCAGACTGCGCAACACAGGCGTCCAGGATTGGAACGAGTTCCGTCCAGGAACCATCTCAACTGCCATACGGCCGCTATTCATGACAGCAAGAGATGGCAGGCTCGGTTCCGTCAGCGCCAGCAGGCTGACATCATATCTCGCAGTAGCAAAGAGCCCCTCAGCCAACCGTTGCTGGTAGGAGGCCAGTCCGCCGACAGACGTGGGGGCCAGCAAGGATGCGATGGAGATTTTAGTCACAGGTGATGATCTGTTCAGAAAAGAACGAAGCTCACACATCCACCGGCTTCCATTGCACCCAGAAGCGTTTGTCCAGCAGGCGCACGGTACGGTTCAGCAGGCGCACAGCCCAGGGCCAGTGGCCACGTTTCAGCGCTGCTTGCTGGCGTTGGGCTTGTTGGTCCTTCCACTCCTGGATCTCGGCGCGCGTGAGGAACTGATAGAAGAGATCATTGATCGGCAGATCCTGCTGGAGTGCTGGCCCTGCCCAATGAACAAGATAGGGCTTGCGTGTTTGATCGCGCCACAGCGATTCGAATTCGCCGGGATAATCGCCAGCCCATGTGGACTGCATCAGCACAGGCGGCAGCGTGAGATTCTTGAAGGGCACGCGCGCTTGCGCCACGAGCAAGTTAATGCCGACCTGATCGGAGCTGTAGTTCCGCAAGCAGACATGCTCGAACGGCTTGCCTTCGACCCAGCTTTTCAGTTCTTCCAATGTGGCAATGCGTCGATCGCAGGCGAACTGCCCCACGCTGAACAAGTTCTGATGCCATGTGGAACTTTGTGTCGAGAGAATAGCGGCGGTCTCGGGCTTGAAGCTGTGCTGTGGTTTGTTCCATTCGGTGCAACTGGCCACGAAGCCGTCATGCTCATCGAGCACAGCGCCAGGGTCGCGCAGGAACACCACATCGGCGTCCACGAACTGATAGTTCGCGACCGTCATGCACTGATACTTTCGCGTGAGCCGATGGGCTTTCTTCTCCGTGAGCCAGGCTTCCATGTCAGGCAGCTCCCACCACTCGCTGTTCGCGGGCAGGTCGAACTTGCGTTGGTCATAAGGAATCACCTTGATCGGCAGCGCGCATCCGGTGGCGCGCAACGAGCGTTCCAGCGCCAGGAATTGCAGACGCACCGGCTCATTGGCCATGGTGATGATGGATTCTAATTTCATGGTTGGTTATTCCGTGATCAGGCCGCGCACTGCCATTGTCCGCCGGCGATTTCCTCGGCGGCACGCTTTCGGCCTCTTCCTTGCGCACGCCAGACTTCACGCGTCGCAGGTGGCATGCGCATTTGGTTCCACCAGCGGCGCAGTGTTTCGAGTTTGCCGCGCGCCGTGCGAACCGGTGCGTTGTAAAGATGTCGAATGACCGTGTCGCTGTATTCGGTGCCTTCCAGGAGGCGCAGCAGATAGGCGTCTTCACACCGCTTTGCGGCCACTTGATGAAGAAGTGTCAACTTGGCGAAAAGACCTGTGCCATAGCCAAGCTTCAAAGCAGTCATGCAAATATCCACATCATCGCCGCCGACCAGTGAGCCGCCTGTTCTTCCCAGCTTCCCGGAGAGCGAGGAGGCTGCGCCGTCTGCATAGGCCTCGGCGACATCGCGCCTCAGGCAGAGGCCTGCACCAAAAGGAATCGTATCGGTGTCCAGGCCGAGATTGGACCATTGATCGCGCTCCAACCGGCGCACCGTGAGCAGATACTCATAAGGGCGGAACCACTCAGGCATCGGTGCTTCCAGGCTTGGCAGGCATTGTCCGCCCCAGGTGCCTAGTGATGGATGCGAGGTAGCAATTGCATGTGCGTGCTCAAGGTAGTTTGGATCAAGAATGCAATCGTCATCGACGAACACAATCAGAGGCGCCGTGCTTTCACAGATGCCGCAGAACCTGGCATTGGACAAACCGAGCTTGGTCTCTACTACATGCCTCGCTTTAGGATGCCATGAGAGATCGAAGAGTTTGGAAATGGGCGGCGAGGAAGCATTGTCCACCAGCACCAGTTCCCACTGCATGGCGTCAAGCGTTTGAGCCTTCAATGATTGCAGCGCCTTCTCGAGGAAGTCGCGCCTTGGATTGTATGCGCAAATGACAACAGAAAGAGTGGCTTCGCTCATAGGAGTGTGAGTGATTTTTGTGAATGAGTCAGGCTATCGTGGGACGCCGAAGTTTGGACACAAGGAAGTGGGGCACCCAGCGGACGGAACGAGCCAGCGCTCCGCGCCGAAGACCGGGAACGCGGAGGCTGCGAATCAAGTAGATCGCGGCGGTGCGGATGTGGCCCGAGTAGAAGGCGCGATCCGCGATTTGAAGATCCGATTGCGCCAGCGTGGGAACTTCTTGCTCCGCAAACATCACAGCCGCGTATTCATCAGCACCGATTCGCCTGATGGTCTCGGCGACCGCGAGAGCCTTCAGCCTGCGCCATGTGTGATACTTGGTATGATTGACGCTGGCTCGATGCTGCCTCCATAGCAGCAACGTTTCCGCAAGGTTGTGCAACTGCCCTACCTCACCCAGCTTGATGAACAGATCCAAGTCCTGCGCCGTCTCGAAGCGCTCGTCGTAGCCGCCGACTTGATGAACGCTGGCAGCTCTCATCATGATCGCGGGGTGGGTCATGGCTGCGCCATCGCCAACCACCAGTCGCTGACGGATGACATCATGGCTGGCGGGATGTGTTCGTGGAGCAATACTTCGTCCATAGGAATCGATCAGCATAACCTCGGAGCCGATCGCGACACACTCCGGGTGCGACTGCAAATAGTACAACTGCTTTTCAAATCGAGCTGGCAGGCAAACATCGTCGCCATCCATTCGCGCGATGTATTCGGCACTGGCAGCTCTCAAAGCCACGTTTAGCCCAGCCGTCAGTCCCTTCGAGGTATGCGCCACCAGTTTGATGCGATCATCCCTCTGTGCCGCAGACTGGAGCATGGACAAAGTGCTGTCGCTCGAAGCATCATCAATGACGATGAATTCGAAGTCCTGCATGGTTTGCTCAATAACGCTGTCGATCGCCTGCGACAAGTACTCTGCGCAGTTCTTCACCACCATGATAACTGACAGTTGCGGTTTAGATTGCATATGGACGCCTAGTTGTGTGAAGGTGTTCCGGAGACGGGCTTCCGAGATGAGCCGACGGACAGGCCAGTTTTGGACAAGACCCGGAGCCCTGCACGCTTGATGGTTCGCAGATGGTTGCGTCCGCAGTGCTTCGCGATGCGGAGCTGGTGCAGCCCTTCGAGGACGCGTTCCTCCAATGTCGCTGCCGGGCTCACAACCGACCAGCCATCGGGGCTTTGATGCCATCCCATGCCAAGTGCATTGCTGAATCGAAAGGGCACACCATGCAAGGCTGGTTCGCCTGGAAGCACTTCAGCGATGAGTGCGAGCGTGTGTATGCGGAACCATGTTGGAAAAGAGCAGGACACATTTGGTGCCGCGTCAGTCCCTGGAATGCCCATGTGCGTCTGAGGCCAGTCACGACTGTATGGGAACCCGCCGTCGGGATTCTGAGTGGCTAGGATATGTCGGAGACACCGGCGCAAGGCATGGCGAATCTCTGCACGGCGGTAATCAAGGCGTTTATAGCAGTGGATCAGTATGTCCACGGAATCGACATCCTCGCATGCCCCTGCATTGCCATTCGGATTGAACCCACCGTCATAGTGCTGGAGTTTCAAGACCGTATCCACCAAACCACGAATGTGGGGCAACAGATGGTTTTGATGGTAATAGACGAGGAGTTGATGATAGCCGCCATACACCGCTTCCATCGGCGAGCAGAAGCCATTTGTGCCCCATAGGCCGGTGGCTGGATCCATTGTGCGATCTAGCCATTGAAACCACGAGTCCAGAGCAGCACCGGCACCGGGATGCATTTCCGTATCGCGAAGATAGACCAACAGTTGGCCGACAAAGAGGATGTTATTGCCCTCGAACCACGCGTGTCGCCAGTTTCGGCTCTTCATCCATTGTTCGAGGTATGATTGGTCACAAAATTTGTGTGCTTCGAAGATGGGATGCTTGAGTTGAATGGAGAACTGCTGGCAAAACGGCAGCACTGAACAGGTAAGGTGCATCAGCAGGTGGCCGCGATCATGCATCACACCCGGCGCCGCCTCGAATCCGACAAGCTCAGGGCCGATGAGGAGTCCGCTCTCAGAATCCTGTGCAGAAGTAACGAACCGGCGGACGTTGTCCATAACCGGCTCATCCTCTCCCAGAAAGTGAAGGCCAAGGATCGCATAGCAAGTGCCGTAGAGGGTGATGGGACCACCGGGCTTTGAGCTGGCAAGCCCTTCGCCTTGACTGAGCAGAGACCGAAAAAAACCGGCCGCAGAAATGTTCCAAGGAACTTTCATGCTACTGGGTCTTTTTTGCAGGTCAGGTAAAGCACCGTCATCAAATCGACATCGTGACGCTCGCAGTTCTCGATCTTGAAGAAACCGTTGATCAGCGAGTGAATCTCGTCTGGTTGGTATTCGTGGATGTGATACGGATTCCCACTGTGGGGCGCAGTACGGCAATACGGTGACGAGATCAATAGCCTGCCTCCCGGTCGCAACACGCGATGAGCGTCGGTCATGAACCGTTGCCCCACATCCATCGGGACATGCTCAATGCCTTCCAGGCAGCTAACGACATCCACGCTCTCGTCTGGCAGATCAAGCTTTCCCATGTCGCCAACCTCAAACTTGACCGTGCTGCCATATCGACTCTTGGCTTCGCTGACTGCCTCAGGACTGAGATCATAGCCTATGATGGAGCGTGTGCCGCGAATAAGCGATGTGCCCCAACCCATGCCACAAGGGACATCAACAACGTCTTTGTTTGAACAGTAGCTGCTCACCCAGTTGTAACGCCACATGAAAGCCGCTCGGTAGGGGCTTCGCACCTTGGAAACCCAAGGAATGATGCCCTTGCGAAGTCGGAATTGCCACCGGTCTTGAAAGCCGGGTTCGTCAGGATGAGCACGTTCTGCCATATTGGAGGGTGGTTTCGTAATTTGAGGGAGGTTATGGGATCGTCATGATGATGGCGGCAGTCATTCGGCGCCGGCGAGGCATCCCCAATTCACGGGTAGCAAGACACGTCCTAGTTGGACCCCTCGACTGCCGAGGTTGAGCCTGACATGGCGTTTCCAGTCGAATATCTCGGAGGTTTTCGAATCCAAGACACTGAAAAAGAACTCCACGTAATCCGAATTGAACGGCATACTGGGAAAGCTCACATGAAATGATCCACATTTCGGCAACGCACCGAAGCTGACGCCCGACATAGCGTTGGTGCCCTGAAACAGAATGCCATCGCGATCACGCATGACGACATCCAGTACCGGCGGGGCTTGAAGATCGGCGTTGCGCTTATAGTCAATTTCCAGCGTCACTGCCGCCCCTGCCTCAATGGTGGTGACTTCTACTCCATTGCCGTCACGGAATCGACCAGCAGTGAAGGCAATCTTGCCCGAACCATAGACAGTGCTCCAATCGGTGCGCTCATGAACGGCCTCAAACTCCGCTTGCCCCATGTCACGAAGAAAATGCTCAATTGCGCCATCAGTTTCACCACCAAATTGCGTCTTTCCTTTTTTGAGATAGAGCACCTGCGTCGAGTACCGAGCAATCTGGTGCATGTTATGGGAAACAAGAATGAAGGCAGTGCCGCGCTCACGAAACTCAGCCAGGGTGTTGAAGCACTTGGCCTGGAAGCTGACGTCGCCAACAGCGAGCACCTCATCCAGGATCATCACATCCGGTTTCATCGCAGTGGCCACTGCAAAACCTAGGCGCACCTGCATGCCGGAGCTGTAACTTTGCACCGGCGAATCAATGAACTCCGCAATCTCAGCAAAGTCGATAATGCCATCGATTTGCTCGTCGATTTCTTTCTTGCTCAAGCCCAGAATGGCACCGTTGACATACACATTCTCGCGACCTGTGAGAATCGGATTAAAGCCGGCCCCGAGGGCAATCAGCGCACTGACTCTACCACGCATTGTAATACTGCCGTGGTCCGGCTTGATGAGACCATTGAGCATTTTCAGCAAAGTGGTCTTGCCCGCACCATTGTGACCGATCAGCCCAAGGCACTCGCCACGGCGGAGCTGGAAGGAGACATCATTGACCGCCCAAAACTCAGCGGGACGCAGATCACTTCCTGAAGGTGCCACCGGCAGGGCTGCGGAGCGGCGCTGCCATGGATTCATGTCGGTGACGACATCCTTGATGCCATACCAGAGGGACTTCTTGAGATCTCGGCAGAACTTCTTGGAGACGCGCTGGACATCGACGAGCACGTCTGATTCCACGACGGAACCAGAGCCTCCAGCGAGTGGAGTGTCGAGTTGCTGTTTTCGGAGGATGGCGGAGGGCTGCATAGCGGGAGTTATTTTTGGCAACGAATCAACCACCCATGCGGGCGATGAGGTGTGGCATGGCAATGCGGAAGGTGACCAGGCCGATCAGTGCGGCGGCGGCGGAAATCAGCGTGATGGCGGCAAAGGGGCCGACGAGGGTGAGAGCCTGAGCGGAGAGTGTTTCCCGCGCGGTCACCATCAAGGGCGAGATCGGATTCCAGGTGGCGAGGAGGCCCGCAAGCCCATCGGTTCGGGCAGGATAGACCACGGGTGTCAGCAGCATTAAAAACTGCGCGAAGATCGGAATGCTCTTCGACACATCGCCATACAGCGCACCCAACGGAGCCAGGGCGAGCCCGATGGCGGTGCCGCAGAGCAACAGACCACCAAGGGCTACGGGAAAGAACGCAAGGCCAGCATCCACCGGCACCTGCCACCAAATCATGACGCCGACGAGCAAAACCAAGCGCACGGCGAAGTTGAAAAGCACCATGTAGAAGCCAGCCATCAGAATGGCCTCCCGGGGGAAATTGATCTTGGCCAGCATGGATTTGGCGGCGCTGAGGGCCTGCACGGGAGCAGTCACCGCGTCCACAAACACCTGCCAGAGCAGCGTGCCCATCATGGCAAAGGCTGCATAGGGAACCGCACCGGTGTCAATCTGCACAATGCCCTGCGAGTTGAGAAAAATGAAAGTCAGCGAGGTCACCAGCGGAGGCAGGAACGCCCAGATGTAGCCAAGATAGGTCTGTCGGTATTGCGCGCTCAGATCGCGAACAAACAACCGCCAAGCAAGCTCCCGACCAGCGAGGATGTCGGTTCCAATATCTCGCAGCAGCTTGAGCGGATGACCCAGCAAGGCCTCGGGTGAGTAAGTGCGTTCGGGGAGTTGTGTCATGAGTGAATTGGGAAGTTGCGGACAGAGGAGATGCATGAACCTGCACCAGGCCGCATGAGTTCAGTTGTTTGGCAGCGGCTTGCCGATGCTGTACACCTTGAAGCCGGTCTGGCGCAGTTTCGCGTGATCGAGCAGGCTGCGGCCGTCGAAGATCCACGCGGGTTTGACCATGGACTGGTAGATGGCCTCGAAGTCGAGATGACGGAACTCATCCCACTCGGTGAGCACCAGCAGTGCGTGCGCGCCTCTGGCGGCCTGCGCGGCACTGGTGGCGAACTCGACGTTCGGGTCGTCGTCCTGGATGGCGAGATCTTTGCAGATCTGCGCGGTGGTGACCTTCGGGTCGTAGATCGAGACGTTGGCGCGTTCTTCGAGCAGATCGCGGCACACATAGATGGCGGCGGATTCGCGGGTGTCGTTGGTGTCTTTCTTGAACGCAAAGCCGAGCACGGCGATGCGCTTGCCGGTGACGGTGTTGAACAAGGTGCGCAACACTCGCTCTGCGAAGCGGTGCTTCTGCCAGTCGTTCATCTTGATGACTTGATCCCAATAAGCGGCCACTTCCGGCAGGCCGAAGTGGCCGCAGAGATAGACGAGGTTGAGCACATCTTTCTGAAAGCAGGAGCCGCCGAAGCCGACGGAGGCTTTGAGGAACTTCGGGCCGATGCGTGAGTCGGAGCCAATGGCGCGTGCGACTTCATCGACATCCGCGCCGGTTTTTTCACACAGCGCGGAGATGCTGTTGATGGAGGAGATGCGTTGTGCGAGGAAGGCGTTGGCGACGAGCTTGGAGAGCTCGGAGGACCACAGGTTGGTGGTGAGGATGCGCTCGCGCGGCACCCAGTTGGCATAGACGCTGACCAGCGCCTCCACGGCGGCCAATCCTTCGGGTGTTTGCTCGCCACCGATGAGGATGCGGTCCGGCTTGCTCAAATCGACGACGGCGGTGCCTTCGGCGAGGAATTCGGGATTGGAGAGCACTTGGTGCTTCAAACCTTTCGCGTCAGCACCCAGAATGGTCTGGATGGCCTCGGCGGTTTTCACCGGGATGGTGCTCTTTTCGACGATGATCTTGGGCGATTCTGCCACCTCGGCGATGGTGCGGGCGACGGACTCGACGAAACGCAGGTCCGCCGCCTTGTGCGCGCCGACGCCGAAGGTCTTCGTCGGCGTGTTGACGCTGACGAAGATGATGTCGGAGTCGTGTATGCACTCTTTGACCGCAGTGGAGAAGAACAAGTTCCGCCCGCGTGCCTGGCGCACAAGTTCATCGAGGCCGGGCTCGTAGATGGGCAGCTCGTCCGAGTTCCAGGCCGCGATGCGGTCGGCGTTGAGGTCCACCACATCGACGCGGATGTGGGGGCACTTGGCGGCGATCATCGCCATGGTGGGTCCGCCGACATAGCCGGCACCGATGCAGCAAATTCTCATGAGGGGTGTCAGTTTGAGGATCAGTTAAGGGCCAATTTCCTCACGGGGGCCTTCATCGGCCGGGGCTGGCGCGAGGTCGGGCCTTCGAGCAGTTGAGCGAAGTAGGCGATGGTGCGGTCCAGTCCGTCCGACAGCGGAACTTTAGGCTCCCAGCCGAGCTTGTTTTTGGCGAGCGTGATGTCCGGCTGGCGCTGTCTGGGGTCATCCGAAGGCAGCGGACGGAAGACGATCTTGGATTTGCCACCGACTTTCTTGAGCACCTGTTCAGCGAGTTCCAGCATCGTGAACTCACCTGGATTACCGAGGTTTACCGGACCGGTGAAATTGTCCGTGTCCATGAACTTCACGAAGCCTTCGATCAGATCATCGACATAACAGAAGCTACGGGTTTGAGTGCCGTCACCGTAGATTGTGATGTCCTGCCCACGCAGGGCTTGCACGATGAAGTTGGAGACCACGCGACCGTCATCCGGCAGCATGCGGGGGCCATAGGTGTTGAAGATACGCACCACGCGGATGTCCACACCGTTCTGGCGGTGGTAGTCAAAGAACAAGGTTTCAGCGACACGCTTGCCCTCATCGTAGCAGGAACGGAGGCCGATGGTGTTGACATGGCCCCAGTAACTTTCCGGCTGAGGATGCACTTCGGGGTCACCGTAGATCTCGGAGGTGGATGCCTGGAAGACACGGGCATGGACGCGCCGGGCGAGACCGAGCACATTGATGGCGCCCATCACGGAGGTCTTGATGGTCTTGATGGCGTTGTATTGATAGTGCGGTGGAGAAGCAGGACACGCGAGATTGTAGATTTGATCCACCTCCACACAGATCGGCTCCGTGATGTCATGCCGCATGAACTCGAAATTCGGGTGGCTCATGAGATGGGCGATGTTCTGCTTGCGACCTGTGAACAGGTTGTCCGCACAGATGATTTCATGCCCCTCGTTCAGCAGGCGTTCACAGAGATGGGAACCGAGGAATCCGGCTCCGCCGGTGATGAGTATGCGTTTTTTCATATGGATTAGTTCAATTATTCAGGTTTCAGAGGAGATCGATTCGACGGCTGTGTCACTTCTGTGAGCCAGCAAGGGGCTGTAGAGGCTGATTTCGCTTTGAAATTCCAGAGTCAGAACACCGCTTCATAATCAGTGCCGGTTTGTTGTAATGATCTCTGAGCCAATTTAAACAAGCTGCCGCCATTGGTTGAGTCAGTGCTCCACCCGGCCCGCCTTTGAACTGCCATAATCATCCGATACCGTCATGAGAACTCCACTCCCTCACGGTTCAGATGGTGGTAAGGCTTGTCTTAGGATGCGTAAGCCCTCGTGGGGTTGACCTAGGTGGCTAGTCAGACGCACACTTCGGTATCACCACGTTCACCCACATCCTCCGCAGTATTGCTCTCGCCTTTCTGGTGGTGTGTTTGTGCCTGCTGCCGGGATCAAATGTGAAACTGCCTTGGTCAACGCATCAACTTGTTGTGTGGCTGGCGTGCGGTTCCTTCATCTTCTGGTCCGTTTCAAAGATCACAGCCTGGAAATCTCCGCGTCCGCATGAACGTGCTGTCTGGTGGATCGCGGCTCTGATCAGTGGATGCGGATGGCTTGTCACAGGGTTTCCACGTGCCATCGTGGAACGATCGACTGGAGCGATCTTCGATCTGGACAAGAATCCGTGGACGGCATTTGGGACGATTGATCAGGCAACGTCCATGCAGGCCATGATCTCGATATCGGCGGCGTTGATGGTACTGCTCATGGCTCTGGACATCGCGTCCGAACGGCGAGGCCGTTATGTTCTGGTGCTGGCCGTGACGGTTTCAGGCTTTATCACAGCTGTTGCGGGGCTTTGTCTTCATACCTCCGCAGATCTCAGTTCACTCTGGCAAGTGCGCCATGTGCCGAGTTCCGTCTTCGGCCTGTTTTGGTATCACGGCAACGCGGCGGCTTTTTTAAACCTGGTCTGGCCGGTCAGCGTGTGGTTGTGCGTGACACTGCTGCATAAAGAATCGCCCACCTTTCCCCAGCAGATGGTGCTGGCGTGCCTGGTGGTCGCTGTGATGGTGCAGATCATCGCCGTTTTGGTGAATGTGTCGAAGATGGGACACCTCATGCTGGTTTTGGAGATGCTTCTATTAGTGGGCGGTGGTCTTGTGGCCTGGAAGGCACGTCTGGCCGAGCTGCCTTTCAGCGGCAGACGCATTGCGTTGCTTCTATTCATCGCGATCAGCCTGCTGGTTCTCGGCGCGTGGCTGAGCGGGGCGGGAACCGGACTGGGGCGTTGGAACATCTTTGCGGCACATCACTTCGATGATCCTGCCAGACGGCATGCGGCAATGATGGCGTTTCAGATCGGGCTGGATCACGGATGGGCGGGAACCGGCCCAGGGACTTTTGAATGGGTGGCGGTGCATTATTCCGCGCTCGATCCACTGCTACAGGAAGGGCGCTGGCGGCATGCCCACAATGACTATGCCGAATTCTTCGCGGAATGGGGATGGTCCGGGGCGGTCATCTTTGTCCTGGTGCTGGCACTGCCAGGAAGGCGGCTATGGAGTGCTCTGCGTCACGTGTTCTCCAAGGACAGCCGTCATGGGATGTCCTTTCAGCGCAAGGCGGGACTGATCTGCTTCTCCACGGCACTTTTTTCAGTGCTTCTGCATGCCGTGGTGGATTTCCCGTTGCAGATGGAGTCCACTCGATATCTCTCCGCCGCAGTGGCTGGACTGGTGCTCGCCATGACTTTTTCTTCCTCCCGCAGGGCATCAAGGCGAAGTGCTTAGCAAGGCTTGGTTTGGTTTGGAGGCAACGAAGCGGCTTCCATGTGTCTGAGCGCGGCCTAAGGCATTACTGATTGGAATCTAAGGCCTGTAATTCTGGAGTTTATTGCTGGTATGGAAGAATATTCCAAATGCAAGACTCCCTAAGCCAACGAGTTCGTGGATGGACGCCCTTTTTCGTCCTCGTGGACATCATTTCCGTGGCCGGTGCCTTTTTGGCAGCATTCATCTTCTCCCAACTGATCCCCCCTCACACTTTTGACCTAACGTGGGTACCACCGGTCAAAGAAGGTATTCTCCTGAGCTTGAGCCTCTGTGGGCTCGTGCTGCACACGGTCATCTGGTTGCGCGAGGGACATTATATGTATCAACTGCTGAACGGGCGTTCCTTCCGCATCTGCGCCGCCCAACTGCTTTTCCTAGCACTCACCCTGTTCATTTATCTCGCGCTTTGGCGCGACTACCAAGTTTCACGCAAGCTGCTGCTGTTCTTCCTCGCCCTGCTTGGCCCGTGTCTCTGGACCGGAAAAATCGTGTTTTTGCAACTGCTCAAGATCATGGGCAAACGCATCCAGCCCCGGCTGCGCATTCTGGTGGTTTGCGATGAAACCGGAGAAGACGCGACAAGGCAATGGTTCTCCAACAAGACGATGCTTGGCATCCACCTCTGCGAGGTTCTTGCCACCGAAGCTGATGCCTGCCACGAAACGTTCCTCGAGCATCGTCTTGAAGAAGCCATCAAGCGTGGACGCCCCAATCTGCTCATCTGGCGCCTGCCCACGGACGCCGCTCGCACTGAGAAGATCCGGCAGATCGCCGAATCCCACGGCACGCATCTGGCCGTGGATCTGCTGCCGATCGTGGGTGACATGGGATCGGTGCAGCTCACCGAATATTCGCAGATGAAGCTCGTCAGCCTGCACAAGCATCCGCTGGTCAGCCCTGCACATCGTTTCCTGAAGCGTCTGCTCGATGTGTCCATCAGCCTGCCAGTGGTGGTTTTCGTTCTTCCATTCCTGTGTGCCGGTGTCTGGCTCCTGCACCGGCTGTTTTCACCCGGCCCGCTTTTCTTCAGGCAGTCACGTTCTGGGGCCGACAGCCAGATGTTCCAGATCTACAAATTCCGCACCATGAATGTCAATCATGGCTCGGAAAGCGTCCAGGCTCGTCCCAACGATACGCGTATCTTCAAGTGTGGTGCCCTCTTGCGGAAGCTCAGCATTGATGAGATGCCGCAGTTCTTGAACGTGCTGCTGGGGAACATGTCCGTCGTTGGTCCCCGTCCTCACATGGCCGAGCATGACGCGATCTTCACTCTGGAGTGCAGCCAGTATGCACTGCGCCACACCGTGAAACCAGGTGTGACCGGCCTTGCGCAGGTTCGCGGCCAGCGTGGCCCGGTGGATCATGCCAGTGAGATCAAACATCGCGTCACCTCCGACATTGAGTACTGCCAGAACTGGTCGTTCTACCTCGATCTACAGATCATCGCCCGGACCTTCCTGCACGTCTTTTCCTTCCATGCCAAGTCATGCTGAAAGCCGGTCGGCTGACATATGACCAGCTTTGCATGCACAGACACATGTCAGATTATGGCGACGCTTGAGATTACGTGACGGTTTTGTCACATTAAAGCCTCCCTTTTGCCTTGCTGCGGGACGACGAAAAAGATAATTCCAACGCATGAGCAAAAAATTATCCAAGGCAGCGGCAATGGTTGAGAAGGTCTTCAGTGGTTCTTTTCCAACCGCAGACAAGGGAAGCAAGCTGGCGACCGAGAGGTCGAAGAAACTGAAAGAAGCGAAGCTGGATTCCCTGGTTGGCACCATTGTACACGCCGGGTGCATGGTGAACGGAACCTTGTATGTCCAGTTCAACTCGGGTGACGGCTGGGCAAGCGCCTGGCCAATGTGGGCCTATGAAGTGGCGCGTGAAGCCCTGCTGCATGGCAAATCCGTGCGGGTGATTTACCAAGGTGCCGCGCCTTATGGCGAGAATCTGGTGGCGGCACTGCTCGTTGCATGAGGTGACCGGTCTGCTTTCCGCTGGTGCCTGGAGCTTCGTGCTCCGCAAACACAGGCGGCAAGGAGCCGGCGAAAACGAATCACTCCGCTTTCGTCCTTTTAAACAAGCCTTTAAACTTGTCGAACAAACCCTTCTTGGGCGTTGCCACCGTCGGCGGCGGCAGCAGGTCGTTGGGCTTGTCTTCACGAGCCGGGATGGCGCGCGGGACGATGGTTTCTGGCATGTTTTCAAATTGGAAGGCTTTGTCAAAATTCTCGCTGCCATCGCCGATGCGGGCCTGCTCCAGCATGTGGGAGGTTTCATCCGGCAGGATGCGTGGCTGGACGAAGATCATCATCTCACGCCGTTCTTTGCTGGTGTTGGTGCTGCCAAACAGGTGCTTGATAATGGGGATGCGCACCAGAAACGGCAGGCCGCTCTTGTTCTTGGTGTCACGCTCGGTGATGAGGCCGCCGAGCATGGCGGTGGCGCGGTCAGGGACGATCAGACTGTTCTGCATGCCCTGCTCGGAGATGTTGGGCACGCGGTTGCCGCTGATGGTGGTGAAGCCGGAGACGTCGTTGTTCTGCTGTTTGAATTCGAGCATGACCTCGTTGTCATTATAAATGTGCGGCGTGATGTCGAGCTGGAGACGCACGGGGATGTACTGCGTGGTGCTGGTGAAGCCGAGACCGCCGCCCACAGCAGCGCCGTTGGTATAGGTCTGCCCGGCGATGGCGATCTGCTGGCCGATGTAGATGCTGGCAGACTGATGGTTGAGCGCGGTGATGGTGGGCTTCTGCAGCACATGGAAGCGCCGGGTGCTCTCGAGGGTCTGAAGGAAGACGTTGAGGTTCTTGTTGATCTGACCGTAGGCGGTGAGGCCGCTCAGCGAGGCAGGCCCGCCTGCGCCGAGGAATCCCGCGATGTCTTTCAAGTTGGAGGGATTGGCAAAGGCGGTGCCTTGTGTGTTGAGCACACCCCCGACGAGACCATCGCCACCGGCCTGCTTGAGTGTTTGAATCCAGTCGAGACCAAAGTTGAAATCGTCGCCGAGGGTGAACTCGCCGATGATGGCGGAGAGCAGGATCTGGCGCGGGCGCACATCCAGCTCATCGGCCAGTTCTTCGAGGGCCTTGATCTGTTCCGGCGGGCCGCTGGCGAAGAATTTAGAGCTGGCGGGGTCGGCAATGACCAGCGTGTTGCCGATCAGCACGCTGATGGGTTTTTTGGTGACTTCCAACGGCGTGCTCGATCCTGAACCGAAGGAGTTCGAACCCGACTGCCCGGAACCATAGCCACCACCGAGACTGGAGCCCATTCCTGAGTTGGAACCGAAGGCAGAGTTGGAGGTGTTGTTGCCAAAAGTGTTGCTGGTTGGCGTCGCGGGGGTGTTCTGCTGGGGGATGCCGCTTTGACCAGTGCCTTTGGCATTTCTCTGGAGGGCCTTTTCGGCGATGCCGAGAAACACGGTGAGATCGAGGTACTTGAGCTTGCGCGAGAAGTACCGTGTGGAGGTGGACTCAGCATCGAGTTCAAGCACGAGGCGTTCAATCTTCTGCATGTCCACCGGACGTGCGACGATCAACAGGCTGTTGGTCCTCGTGATGGCCTGAATGATGGGTTTGGAAGCCTCGGGACTGACGCCCCCGGCAGCACCGCCGAGTGAAACCGCTGTCCCACCGGCTGCCACCGCTCCAGGAGCCCCCCCAGGCGTTGGTGCCTGGCCTGAAGCACTGCGAAGCGCACCGCCGCCACTGCCGCCGAGGCCCAAGAAGGCGTTGAGCTGCTCAACGACTTCGGTGGCCTCTGAACGCTCAAGGTGGATGGTCTTTTGGACGGTTTCCATGGGCGGCACATCCACCTGCTTGGCGAGATCGAGGTAGGCCCGAATGGTCTGGGAGGCCTCGGTGATCACCAAGGCCCGGGCATTCGACATGGCGAGGATTTTGCCATACGGATGCAGCGGGATGAGCTGCTGGAAAGCTGTGGATGCTTCTTCAGCCTGTAGATTGCTGAGTTCAATGACATGAGAGACCACTTGGTCATTGTCAGGCAGGTCGGCTGCTCGCAAAATCATTGGCACTCCCTGCGACGAAGGCGAGGTGCCCTGCTCGGCGGCGACAAGCTTGAAAAGATCGGCCCCACTGGGAACCAGCGCATAGCCGTGCATGAGCAATCCCTTTTCGATGATGGAGCGGTACTCCTCATCACTGAACTCGCCGGGTACTTCGATGGTGACGGTGGCACTTTCGAGGCCGCGGTCTTTGAGAACACGGCGTCCCGTCACCCGATAGTATTCTCCCAGGACTTCAGCGAGAGGTGTGGCGGTGAAGCCGATGACATTTTTGCCGGAGGCGGGCTGCGGAGCAGCGGCTGGCGCGGCCGACGTGTTTGCAGGCGGTCGTATTTGGGGCGGGGAAACCGGGGCGTTTTGTGCAGCCAAGAGTCCGGGGATCATGCACAGGATGACTGCGCAGAGCAGGTCGATTTTGCAGGTCGATTTCATGATGACGGCGGAGCGGATGTTCATGGCGGAATCGCGGTGGCATTGGCCACGGGGGAGATCAAACGGCGCCGAACCGGCACCGGAGAGGCATTGGGATTGGCCGCCTGTGAAACAAGAGGTGAGGAAGGCATGGTTCCCGGCTGCGTTCCGATGGAAACCGTCAGATTCGCATTGCCGCCGACGCTATTAACTGCTGGCGTGACCGCGAGATCAACCGCTCCGGGCCGCGACACGCCAAGTTGCGCCAAGGCGGGCTGCGGAACGGAACCCTGCTGGCCAGGAAGAACGGGAGAAGCACCCACACGAGCTGTGCCGGGCTGAACAGCATTGCCTGGCTGGACAGGGGGCTGTGGCATGGGAACTCTGAGGGGGGGTGCACCAGCCGGCTGGCGCATCTGCTGCTGTTGCAGTTGCTGCTGAATTGCTGGCGCCTTGGTCGCCTCAGCGGCGGCCACCTGTTTAAGATAGCTGTCATTGTAGCGGATTTCGGACGTTTCTGCACCGAGTGTGACCTCGGCGGCGATGTCCTTGCGGCTGCTGCCAAGCTTCACGCTGTCGAGCTTCATCCCATTGGCAGCCGGCTGGCCTTTTTTGAGCCTGATGCGTTCGTTCGTCTTCGTATTGACGATCACGACCGTAGGATCTTCGGCGTCACCATAATAGGTGCCGATGGCGAGATCCTTGGCAAACGGAGCATTTTCCACCACCACCGGAGCTGTCTTCAAGGTGAACGGATTCTTGCCCCAGCCGGTTTCATAGCGCTCCACGGGATACACTTTGGGAGCGGTGAAAACCGTGGTCTCCTCTGCGAATGCAAAGCCGCAGAACAGGATGGCAAGCATGGGCAGGACACGCTTCATGATCCTGCCCCCTCCTTCGGCGTTTCAACGGCGGTGATGGCTGGCGCGTGGCGGCGGTTGATGCGCACCGTGGCAATGACTTTGGTTTTGTCCTTGGCATCCGGCACAATTTTCAACTGGGACACGAGTTGGAAGGATTCCGGCGTCAGCAGGCCATGCATCCAGCGAAAGACATCGGGCAGATCCCCAAGGACGGTGAGTGTCACCCCCACTTCATGGAAAAAGGCCTGCCGGGAAGATTCGTGCAACTGCTTCTTCTGCACCACCAGATTGTGCTTGGCCGCTGCGGCCAGCATTTCTTCGAGCAATTTCTCGCTGGCCTGGCTCTCGCTCGTCATCGTGGGCTGATTGACCTGCAGCCAGTCAAGACGCTGCTTCCAAAGCCCGGCCTCGGCCAGCATCGCTTGCGCCTCCATCTGCTTCAGTTCGAGCGTCTGTTCCCGCCGCTCAATGGCATGCTGCCGGCCCAGCAGACGCTGCGCAAGGATGGCTCCGCCAGACAAGGCGGCCAGGACGCCCAGAATCATGAGCAGCCTGCGTTCACTGGCCTTCATGAGCAGCCCCTCCGCTAAGTGTTCCTTCCGCGCGAAACTCCGCGCGGTTATCCTCACGAATCGCAGGCACGGGGAAATTCCAATGGTAGCGCTGCAACGGCTCACACGCGGCCAGCCGGTCCTTGAATCCGAGCGCGTGATTGACGGTCGTCGCCTCGCCGCTCACGATGAGCCTGCCGTCCGCGATTTGAAACTCCTTCAAACGAATGCCTTCGTTCGGCAGCAGCGACACGATTTGATGGAACAACTCCACCGGATAAAGGTCGGGATTGATCGCGCCCTCCATCTCCAGCCAGTGTGACTGCGCCTCGCGCACGAGGTCGATCTCCGGCTGCGCGGCGGCCATTCTCGCGTCCGTTTGATTCAAACGAGACTCACGCCATTGCAGGCGCAACCACCAGGCACCGAAGAAGCACAGGTAAACCATCGCTGCCGTCGCCATCAGCAGCAACTGCCTCTGCCTCTGCTGCTTTTGCTGCCGCATCACCGCCACTTGTGCCGGCAGCAGGCCGCTGGCATCTGCAGGAAGCCGTGGGTCAGGCCGTGGTTCCTTGATGACGGCGGCATCTTCAAACAAACAGGCAAGCTGCGGAGCAAAATCCGTTTCGCAGCGCGTCCACACATGGATGGCCGAGATCTCGTCGAGGAACCCGTGCGTTTGGAGCGCGGAGGACAGGTCACGCACTTCAAAAGCCGCATCCACATCCAGGCTGCGCGAAGTCAGCACGGCCACATGCAGCAATTTCGCCTCACGCGTGAACGCCACCACATAACGCCCCAGTTCCTTCCATACCGTCAGGCCGCTCGCAGGCAGGGGCAGCATCCGGGCGCTGGGCTCAAAGCCTTCGGCACGCAAGTTCTCCCAACCATGCCCGGAGGATTCCCCCGACAGCGCCACCGTTCCCACGAGCACCTGTTTTCCCTTTCGCGTGACCGGCCAGTGCGCCCACAAACGCGATCCACCTGCGTTAGTCAGGCCGAATCCCTCCCAGCGCAACGCCACGGCCTCATCGGGTGCGGCTTCATGGTTCAGAGACCAGAACGGCGCACTGTCAAAGGCGATGGCTTCGACTCCCATCACGCCGCCAGAGGCGTTTTCGACACGCTTCCAAGTACTATCGGCACCGGCAACCCATGACTCCCTGGCATCTTCACCTGGGAAGCTGAGTGTTGAAAGCGATGGGCGTTGAAACGACATGAGGGTCAAAGCTGACGCGTTCCCTCCACAGCAAATTCACGCCACTCGGTGATGCGCGGCATTCCCTCATTCTTGCGCACCAGCACCGCGATGCCGCAGCGCGCATCCCCCGCCGTACCGATGCTTTCGATGCGTAGCGTCGTACCGTGCAGCGTCAGCAAGGGCGTGACCTCCGCCGCCTGTTGTCCGGCCAGGCCCAGCAGCGCCAGCGTCTCCTCCAGACTTTCCAGCGGAGCGTCATCCGTTGTTTGCGGCAGTTCATCCAGCCCGCTGCGCTTCTGCACGAGCTGTTGCGCATTTTCCAGCGAAGCCCCCGTCGCAGCGGCGAGGACTTCGGCGGATGCCATGTTCACATCTAATTGTCCATTGCCTCTCAAGGTGAAGAAAGAACGCCAGTCCGGTTGGACGGCCTGGATTTCACCTGCACGGAGCATCAGATCGACTTCATCAAGGCTGACCAGTTTGCGATTCAACGGCCGGTCGGAAAGCCCCATCATGGTGTAATCGAGTTTCTCCGCGCTATCGGGCCGGCGTTTGAGATCATCCGCATCCGTCCAGTCCATCAGCGTCGCCACGAGGCTCTGGGCATCCGCAGGGGAAATGCCCCATGAGGTAAAAATGCGCTCCAGCACCGGCATGCGCTCTTCAGTGAGCAGTGCATTCAGGTTCAGTCTGCTTTCCTCCGTGCTGAGGATCACGTCAAAGTGCTCAATGCCCGACACCTTTCGCCTCAGCAGCGGATCGCCCGGCTGGATCATCGGGTGCGCCGCCACCGCCACGCCCATCTCCGCCAGTTGGCGTGCGCGCATCACGCCTTGCCGCGCCTGCTGCATGTCGCCATGCTGTTTCGAAACCGACACCGCCGAGACGATGAGAAACGACAGCACCGCCACCAAGCACAGCACCGCCAGCAGCACCGAACCTGCGGTTGCTGAAATGCGGCAGAGATGGAGACGATTATTCACCAACATGATAAGGCATGCTATGGGCCAGGTGCTCAAGTGACGGAATGCTCACACAATCCGGCGCTGTCAGTGAGGAACGCGTCTGGATTCGCACAAACAGCGAATTTTTGAAGGTCCTTGTCACAACAGGTGGATGGTATCGCCACTAGCCATATCCTGCAATCATGAAGTTGCCGGGGTGAACCGGCGGCCAGGCGGGCAAAATACCTCCAGATTTCATGTAACGTTTCCCCGTCCACGGGGTATAAACAGGAAGAACACAACCTCACTTTGGGCTGGACAATAAAAGTCCGACCTCCTAATCTCGAAAAAATCAAATCCATGAACAAGCTCCGCTTATTCCTCATCGCTCTCTGCGCGCTGCCACTCCTCTCCAAGGCAGTGGAAACCGACCCTGCCGGGTTCGTCACGGTCGATTTGGCCGGCAACTCGGACTCGTACGTATACATCCCGTTCAAGCGCTCGGCCGAGTTCGTCGGCACGGCGGCCTCTCTTTCAGCCAATGGCACCTACGATGCCGGTGAACCGTTCACGGACGGCAACAGCAATCAGATCTGGGACAATGGGGAGACCTTCACGGACACCAGCAACGTCATTGCCCTCACGGGAACCCCCGGCCTGACCGTCAATCAGTTCGTCTATGTTTCAGGCACGCAGCCCAAGCGCTATTACGTGTTCTTGAAATCCGGCACCCGGGTCGGCATGTACTACTCGGTTGTTTCCAATGCGGCCACTTCTTTGACGGTGGACACAGCGGGCGATGATTTGACCACGGCCATCAACTCAACCACTGCGCTGGAAGTCATCCCGTATGACACGTTGGGGTCAATTTTCCCAGCGGGAGCGGGTGTAAATCCAAGCTCCAGCCATTCTATTGCCGTTCGCCAAACAGAAATCTTGATTCCCAACAACACATCCGCAGGCATTGATCTCGCCTCACCTGTTTCTTATTATTATTTTTCTGGAGTTACTGGCGCTGGGCCCGGGTGGCGCAAGGCAGGGGTTTCTGCCGTCCTTGCCAACGATGATGTTTTGATGCCGGACACTTTTTTTGTCGTGAGACACAATATCGCCACAGCTACTTCTTTAACGTTCACGGGCACAGTACAGATGTCTCAGTTGGCAACCCCACTTGGAACCATCGCCAATTCCGTGGATCAAGACAACGCTGTGGCCCTTCCCTTCGCCACCGAGTTAACGTTGTCACAGCTAAAGCTCTTTGAGTCCGGTGCTTTTGCAGGTAGCTCATCTCACTCGATTGCTCTGCGACAGGACCAAGTTTTGGTGTGGGACAATTCGGTTTTGGGCAAGAACAAGGCATCTGGAACAAGCTATTATTATTTCACAGGTGCCTCGGGACTTGGGCCCGGCTGGCGCAAATCGGGTGTGACAGGAACCATTGCTAACGATGACGTTGTAATCGGACCGAACAAAGGAATCGTGATTCGTAAAAAGAGCACTGGAGCACCAGTGACTGCTATGTGGTCCGTGAAACCACCTTATGTGCCCTGAGTTATAATCGATAATTTCATTCGACTGAAACACGTAATGCTCTAAACATCCAAAATATGAACCGTTTGTTCGCCTTGGTTTTATCGTTGACTGTATTTACAGCCTATCAATCGCACGCATCCATTTCCTTCTTGGTGCAAAGCGACCTGTTGAAGAATTCTGGTGGAACCGCCATGATTCAAACAGGCCTTGTTCTTTTTGTTTCCAGCACCACTGACGCCACATTTGACAGCATTCTGGCTGGTTCTTCGACCTCGATTGGGAGCAGCTTGAATGGAGGTGATGACAAGGTCTTGTTTAAAACGGATCTTTCAAGTTATGGAGTCAATGGAGTTCTCGATCTCACAACAGGTGCCCTTGACCTTTCCTCAGTTTCTGGATGGAATACAGGGGATCCGCTCGCACTGCTTTGGTTCCCCACACTTACTACGGCATCTTCGACCATTGGTGCGGGCACTGAATATGGCTTCTACAGAAATGGGTCCGCCGTTGATAGCACTCAAGCTTGGGTTACTCCTGCTGACCCTACCAGCAACTATTTGTTGGGCTTTTTCACTCAAGATGGTGCCGAACTTAGCCCAGGACCAGGGGCTGCTAATACCGCTTCCGCCGGCAATGCCTCACTCACTGTTGCAGGCGTTCCCGAACCTAGCCGCTCGTTGCTCGGCCTGATCGGTTTCGGTGTTCTGGTCCTTCGCCGCCGTCGTTGATCCAGCTTCCCTCATCGGATTTTCCAAAAAGCCTGCTCGGATTCGTTCCGTGCAGGCTTTTTCTTTGGTGGAGAGTGTCCCCGACCAAGGAAGCCCGGCAGCCAAGGATCACCGGGCCAGCTCCAGAAACGCTTTTTCCTCCTGCAACAGGCTTTCGGTGCGGATTTTTTCGGCGATTTGGTAGGCTTGGGAGACTTCGCCACCAGCCACAGCCAGCAGACCGGCATAAACGGCTTTTTCTCCCGTGGTGAAGTCCTGAATGTCCCGCACCTTGCGCAGGGCGGCGGAAGCCTGGGCCAGATCATGCATTCGGTAGGCTTTCAAGGCTTCCAGCAAATGGGCAGAGGCACTCCTGGGGGAGATCCCACCATCCGGCAGGGTGGTTTCGAGTTCCACCCCGCGCAGGAGGCGCAGGTAGTCGCGGCGGTTGGAGTACTGAAGGTCGTCCGGTCTGAGCCGCAGGAGCTTGCCGACCAGTGTGGTCAGCAATGAGGTGTCTTTCTGAATGACGGCCAATTCCCAGCATTTCTCCAGCATCTGCACCTCGCGGGGGGAGCCAGGCTCCGCCAGAGCCTGGCAGGCCTGAAGCGCCAGATCCGTCATGTTCCAAGACTCGGCCAGACTGGCGGCTCCCAGCAGCGCCAGGGTGTTCTTTTCTGCAGCCCCCAGCAGGATGGCTTCTTCCAGATGAGTGCGGGTTCCTTTCACGTCCGTGGGATTCAAATTGCGCGAGGCTAGCGCTCTCCAGCCGGCAGCGCGGGCGTTCGAAACCGGCAGTTTTTTTCCTTTTTTTAGCAGATCCATCAACTCCTGCCACTTTTGTTGTTCACTCAAACCCTGCACTACCAAGGGAAATAGATCGGACGATTTCAGCAGGAGTTCCTCCGGAACAAGTTCCCTCACCCTAGTGTGCTCCTTCTCCCGAGCCAGCCACGCAGCCACTCGTGTCAAGAGGGCGGCTCCGCCCTCCCGGTAGCGCTCGATTTCTGCCTCGATTCTTTTAGAACGCTGCTCTGGATCCAGACGCATGAGGGTGGAAACGATCATCAGCCGGTCGTCCGGTGTGATGTCAGGGTATGTTTCCGCCAGTTTCAGCAGGTGTTCCGCCTCGGCCAGCGTCAGTTCGGTCCGTCGGCTCAGCATTCTGACCGCGTCCAGCCCAGTCTGGCCCCCGTTTGAAGCCAATTTAAAGAGGCGCTCAAAGGCAGAGCGCTGAATTTCAAGGAAAGTGCCGTCCAGATCTTTCACCGCTTTGCGGAAAGCGATCTCCGGTTCGTCGGGAAAGAGCTGGAAAAGTTGCCGCTCAACTTCTCCCGCTTCGCGAAAATTGCCCTCTTTGCGGAGCAGGTCGATGTTGAGTTTCATCGCCATCAGGCTGGAACGCTGGGAAGCTGGCATGCGGTTCCAAGCCGCTCGTGACCTCACCATGTCCCCGGCGGCAAAGCGTGCCCGGCTGAGCCACAGCACGTCGTCCGGCTGTGTTTTCCCTGCCGACTCCAGCTTTTCAAGGACATCCGCCAGGAGCGCTGGCTCGATGGCGGTTTTTTTCAGGTATTCAGCGAGAAGCCGGAGGAACTCCGGCCTGCCACGCGCGGCACCCTGCACCTTCTCGATCGCGCTCAAGGCTTCACTCAGATTCCCAGTCTCCATGGCCTGCCAGGCCCTCGTCATGAAGTAATCAGGTCCGCGCAGCCTGCCGAGATCAAACTTGTGCACCACCAGCCAGGTCATTCCCAACAGCACCAGTCCGATCAGCACCCACGCCAGAACGGCAAAATGGGAGAGGCTGCCGCCTTTCTTGGGAATCAGGGATTCGGCGTCGAATTCCGAGATCTCAGGTTTCGGTGGGAGCGGCGATTGCATGACAGTCGTGGAGATTCACTGGCGAAATGAAATAGACACTTCGTGACGGGGCTGGCAACAGCCACTTCCATCGCCGACCAAAACAAAAATGGGCGCTGGGGCAAGGACGGCGGCGAACATCGTGACGGCCCTCCAACGGCATGCCGAATCAGAGCGCCCTCTCCAGAAAAGCTTTTTCCCCTGCCAGCAGCAGTTCGGGGTGGATCTTTTCAGCCAATTGATAAGCAGCGGAAACCTCGCCGCAGGCGGCCATCAGGCCGACGTAAACGGCTCTTTCACCCGTGGTGAGATCGTCCGTTTCGCTGATGCTGTGCAGAAAATAGGAGACCAGAAACATGTCCTCCATCCGGTAAGCCTTGAGCGCCTCCAGCAGGAAGACCGTGGCGGCCGGTAAGCGGGCATCTGCGTCTGACAATTTCGCCACAGTCAGCTCGAGTTTCTCCCCACGCAGAAGACGCAGGTAATCGTAGCGCAGCACAAACCGACGGTTTTCCGGCCACGACGTGGCGAGTCTTCTGGCAAGCTCTTCAAGAATGTTGGAATCCTTCAAGGCGGCTGCCGCCTGCCAGCACTTTTCCAGCAGTTCAACCTCTTGCCGGGAACCTGGTTCTGCCAGCGTCAGATAGGCTTCGAGCGCCAGATCAGGCATGGCCCATTCCTCCGCCAGACGGGCGGCTCCGAGGACGGCGAGGGTATTTTTTTCCACCGCCCCGTGCCGGATGGCTTCGTGCACATGCTTGCGCGTCTCCTGCAGATTGTCAGGCTGGAGATTTTTGGAAATCAACGCCCTCCATGTGGCAACACGTGCGCTGGACACAGGCAGTTGGCGCCCCTTTTTCAGCATTTCCGACAATGTTGTCCAGTGCTCCTGCTCTGCCAGTCCTTGTGCCGTGAGGATGAACATATCCTCGGATCTCAGAGAGGCATGTTTGGACAACAATTTTTGCATCCTTTCGAACTCCTTTTCCCGTGCCAGCCATGCGGCAAAAGGCCTTATCTCGGCCGGCTTGCGGCTGAAGCGCTCCGTCTCTTCGTTCAGCAGGGCTTCCCTCTTTTCCGGAACCAATCGCATGATGAGAGAGATGATCTCCAATCTGTCAGGGGCTGCGGCTCTTGGATGTTTGTCCGCCAATTGCAGGAGTCGCTCCGTCTCCTGTCGTGTGTGGCCGGTCCTTTTTGTCAGGAGACGTATCGCAGTCAATCCATGCACATCATCGCGCCGTGCCATCTCCCACAAGCGGTCCCGTGCTGAGCGCTGAATCTCCGGGAATGTTCCATCAAGGTCTCTGACCGCCTTGTTCAGGGCAACTCCCGGATCATTCGCGAACTTTTCGAACATTCCACGTTCCATCTCAGCCGCCTCGCGTTGCCTGCCTTCTTGCCTGAGGAGCGCGAGCTCCATCTCCACAAACGCCAGGGTGGAGCGCATGGCTGCCGGAATAAGTTCCAGTGTCTCGCGTGCTGCTTGTGTCCTGCCCTCTGCGAGATGGTCACGGCACAGCCAGACGAAATCCTCTGGATTGAGCGCTCCTTGTACAGCAAGCCTGCCGATCACTTGTGACAGCAACGCGGGGTCTGACCGCGTTCCTTTGAGATAATCAGCGAGAACACGAAGAAACTCCGGCTTGTGACGAATGCCGTCTGGAATTTTTTGAATGGCCTGCAAAGCCGCAGGCCAGTCGTTTTGTTGTACCGCCTTTCTCGCATCCTCGACCAGATGGCCGGAACCACCCAGCAATTCGACGTCGAACTTTTTTTCAACCAGCCGGACTCCAAAATACAGCATCACAAAAACCAACACCCACACAAAACAGGCAAAGGGTGAGAACAGACGCTTGACTGCTGAGACCAGAGGGTTGGGGGAGATCGGATCAAGCATTTACAGAAGAGTGTCCAAGTTCGGTTCCAAGGCCGGAAGCAACACACTCTGGTTGCGCAGACAAAGGCATCGCGTTCGTGGGTTACAAATTCCTTCGCCGGAACATTTGTCACGGCTTTTTTGCCCGTTTTACCGGCCAGACTGATTTCCAACGCCGACGCTGAAAACTGGTCTGTTTGAATTGGATTGACTCACAATATGGTTTTTCTGTAACATGCCTGAGTAATTCATTTTCAGTTAAGTAAAACATCCGAAAGCATTCCGGCTTTTCCCGTAATTCAATATCTTCCAACCACCATGCCCATCCATCATTTCAGGATTCTAACCTTCCTGCTGATGCTTTTTTCGTTGGAGACGCTGGTCTCTGCCACCTCTGTCACTGATCAAAATAAATGGCCCGCCGGACAAGTACCAGTCGGCGAAACCAATGGCCCTGACGATCTGGATGACATCTGGCAGGAGCAGTTCAATGCCTGGGCCATTGATCCTGCCGGTGACACGGACAACGACGGCTTCATCAACAGCCTGGAGGCGGTCGCCGGGACAAACCCTTTCGTGGCGACGGACAGTTTCAAGATCGGCAACATGATCATCGTCGGCAATGCGGTAGTGTTCACGACGAAAATCGAGGCAGGAAAAAAGTACCGTGTCCTGAGTTCCGATGCACCAAACGGGCCGGTGTGGGCGGCCGAAACGCTGCAGACACCGGTCAGCGGCACCACGGAATACATTCCCTCTACCGACCAGACGGCGGCGACGATTTCCATCCAGACGCCTGGGGACACGAAGAAGTTCTACAAGCTGGAAACCTCGGATGTGAGTTCCAGCGGCGACGGCGTCTCCGACTGGGTGAAGCGCAAACTGGGCCTTGTGCCAGGAGACACGGACAGCAATGACGACGGTGTCTCGGACGTGGCGGAAATCACCCAGGTGTTGCAGACACCAGATGTGGTGACGGTGGAGGCGGAGACGGCATTTGCCTCCGAAGACGGAGGGCCGGCAGGGCTGCTCAGGCTGCGGCGAAATCAAAGTCTGATGGGTGCCTGGGTTTATTACACGCTGAGTGGCAGCGCGACCGCAGGGACAGACTTTACCGGCTTGTCAGGTTCCGTGTATTTTGCACCCGGAGCCAAGACGGCGACGATTGCCATCAGTCCAGGCATCGACTCTGCCCTGGAGGGTGGGGAATCAGTCATCGTGACATTGAACGGCGGGATGTCTGGTACTTCGACCCCGCTGGTGATCGATCAGACCAAAAAGCAGGCGGCGGTGATCATCAGCAACACGACCGCGCCCAGCGGAATGGGGCTGCTGGCACGCTATTACGACCACTCGAGCGGCACCTATGCGCATGCGGCGAATTTTGGCGATGCGGGCACCTATGTTTACACGAGATCGGGGACATCACCGAACTATACTGGGACCATCGTCATTCCGTACACCAAGACACCGGCGGTTCAGGTGGGACATGTGGTTCGGGTGACCTTCACGGGCGGCAACCTCAACAGCGCGACCTACAACAATCTCGATTACACCATCACGGCGGTCACACCGGGAACAAATTTCACTTTGAGCGTCTCCGGCGCCGGCCTGCCGACGAACAGCAGCAGCACCTGCAACTTCAGCATCCAGTCCTTCCCTCATCCTGCGGTGATCGAACGTGTGGACCCGACGGTGGACTACGAATGGATGGGCGGCACGCCGAACGGAGTGGGCGTGGTTGCAGCGGCAGGTACGACGGCGACGAATGTGCCGGACAATTACTCCGACACATTTGAAATGTATCTCAGTCCGGCGACGGCGGGCTCGTACCGCTTCCAACTCGACGCGGATGACAAAGCCCGCGTGCTGCTCGACTTGGATCGTAACGGCACGTTCGACCTGCCGGGCGAGGAGATTCTGGAGCATGGCTGGGATGGGGCGGCAACGCCGGAGACGATCGGCACCTTCAAGATCAGCGCCTCCTACAGTCTCGTGGTGCCCGCAACACCTACGGAGCGCTACAAAATGCGCGTGGAGCATGTGGAAACCACCAGTGAAGCACGTTGCCGGCTGCAATGGAGCCGTGATGGCGGCACCTTTGCCAACATTCCGCAGGCGGAGCAGTTCACGCACACGCAGGCGATGACATATGCCTTCACACGCTCCGCGTCACCGGTGACGACCGGGACAGCAACGATCACGCTGACCGCGCACGGTCTTTCGGTCGGAAACCAAGTGGCGCTGGCCTTTACCAACGGAACTTTGTTCAATCCGAACACCATCGATCCGAACGGCTACAGCGGCACTTACAGCGTCGTGACTGTGCCGAGTGCGGACACATTCACCGTGACGCTCAACAGCACGGGCAGCACCCTGCCTGCAAATCAAAGCGCGGGAGCCACCGGCTTCCTGGAGAACCGCTCCACGAGCACCACGACCGGTGTCTATAACAAGACCTATACGAATACGACTTTCTCGAACACGCCCGGACGCATCGGCACGAACACGGCGGTGACGGAGAGCAACAACGGCCTGTGGGGCACGGGAACGCCAGATTGGAACTTGATCAACGCGGACACCTTCACGGTGCGCTGGAGCGGTCAAGTGCAGCCGCAGTTCTCGGAAGAATACACCTTCGTGGTGCAGGCGGATGACGGCTGCACCCTGAAAATCAACGGTGCGGTGCAGGACCTCAAGATGCTGCCTGCGGCGAACAGCGGCGGCAGCACCTATTCCTACGACGCCACCACAGGCAACACGATCGTCACTTATACGAATTCGATTCTGAAACTCGGCAACATTGTGGTCGGAGAAAGCGTCCGGCTTGACCCGTCGACCGGCAATCTTGTGCTCGCAAACGGCAGCACCTATGCCTATGACGGCGTGACCGGGGATGCGGTGATCAATTACTCGAACCTCACGAATGTCACACCAGGCGGCTTTGCCGTCGGTGACTCGGTCGAGGTGGACCCGACCAGCGGCAGTGTGAATCTGGGCCAGCTCCCCTATGAAATCACTGCGGCCACCAGCACGACCTTCACGGTGAACTTCGGCGCGGGTCTCTTCTCCTCCGGCAGCGGCAGCATCAACGTCAGCGACAATCTCAACCGCGTGGTCACGGCGGTGACCCCCACCTCGTTCACGGTCAACTTTGGCGCGGGCGAATACGTCACCGGCACGGGCAGCATGAACTTTGATTTCGTGAACAAGTCCCTCAAAGACTGGTCCTCGAACGGCAACGAGCGTTTTGTCCGCCTCCCGATGCTCGGCGGCGTGCGTTACGACATCGAGCTCGATTACTGGGAAAGTGGCGGTTTCTCACGCTGCAGGCTCTACTGGTTCAGCCCCAGCCAGCCGAAGCAGATCATCCCGTCAGAGCGGCTCTATCCGGCCAGTACGGCTCCCGCGCCCGCCGCACCCACCATTGAAACAGACACTGTGGCCCTGGTGGGCGGTGCCTTTTCTCACCTCATCAAGGGAACCAACGGCAGCTCGGTCAGCGTCAGCGGCCTGCCTGACTGGCTCACTTACAACGGCGGTGTGCTCAGCGGCACACCACCTCCCGGTTCCGCAGGACTTTACCAGATCATGCTCACCCTCACGAACGCCGCAGGCACCAGCCATTCGTTGATCAATCTGCGCGTGGAGGAGGCCGCAGGCACCATCGTTCGTGAACATTGGAACGGCATCAGCGGGACAAGCGTGGCGGCGATTCCCACCAGCACCGCGCCCACCGGCACCACGAACCTGACCTCGCTCACGGCTCCCACGGACTTTGGCGATGACTACGGGGCGCGCATCCACGGTTACATCACCGCCCCGCTCACCGGGAACTACTACTTCTGGATCGCGGCCAGCAATGCGGCAGAGTTGTGGATTTCCAATGACACGGAGCCGGTCAATTCGGTCAAGCGTGCGTGGGTCAGCACCGGAACAGCCGCGCAGGAATGGAACAACGCCGGAGAAACGCATCAGAAGTCTCCCTGGCTCGCGCTGGAGGCTGGCAAACGCTATTACTTGGAAGTCCTGCACAAGGCGGGAACCGGTGCCGGGGACAATCTGGCCGTGGGCTGGCTGAAGCCCGGTCAGACCGGCAATACCCCGTCTGAAATCGTGCCCGGCACCGTGCTCTCGCCGTATGTGGCACCGCCACCAGGCTCCACACCGGGCACGCTCTACGTCGCCTCGATGCTTTCCCAAAATGGCGCGGCCACCAATGGTGTCGGCACCTCCACCCTGCGCCTGAGCGAGGATGAGAACACCGCCATCGTCAATTTCAGCTACAGCGGCCTGACCGGTGACCTCACCGACTGGCATGTGCATGTTGATCCGTATTTGACCCATGCCTCCGCCATCGTTTACGACGGCGTGGAGCCGGTGAATCCCAACGACGGCCCTCAGCCGGATGGCAGCCACCATTGGACCATCGAAGCAGTGGGCACGCTTTCAAAAGCGGACATCATCGAAATCATCAAGCAGGGCAAAGCCTACATCAATCTGCACACCGCGTTGTATCCGGCCGGTGAAATCCGTGGCAATTACACGCTGGCCAACGGTTCCCGCACCTTCACACCCCCGCCAGCGTCTCCCGCATGGACTGATGACCATGATACGAATGCCGGAGCCGTGCGCTTCCTCACCCAGGCCACGTTTGGCGCCAACATCACGGACATTCAGGCCCTGAAGGCCCTGGCCAGCTACGAAGCATGGATCGACGACCAGTTCACCAAGGCCGCTTCCATTCAATTGCCGGAAGTGCTCGCCCGTGAGCTCTCAGATGGCGGCGGTGGCGGTCAGTTTGACGAAACCCTCACCTTCAACGCCTGGTGGCGCAACTCGATCACCGGCGCGGACCAGCTCCGTCAACGCATCGCCTTCGCGCTGAGCGAAATCCTCGTGGTCTCCGCCCAAGGTCCGCTGGACAACCGGGCGGAGGCCATTTCGTATTATTACGACCGGCTCGCCACCAATGCCTTCGGCAACTTCCGTGTCATCCTCGAGGACATGACGCTCACGCCAACCATGGGCCGCTACCTCGACATGCTGCGCAACGACAAGCCAGATCTCACCGTCGGCCGCATTCCGAACGAAAACTACGCCCGTGAGATCAAGCAGCTCTTCTCCGTCGGCCTGTTCCGCATGTGGCCGGACGGCACGCTGGTGCTCAATTCCAAGGACTCGCCCATCGACACCTACACCCAGCAGGAGATCGTTGGTTTTGCCCATGTCTTCACCGGTTGGGACTATGGCTATGATGGTGCCTTCCGCACCTCCATCGGTGCCGCCACCAACTGGATTCGTCAGATGCGCGAAGTTCCCGCCCGCCACTTCACCGGACCCAAGCGCCTGCTGAACAACGAGGTTCTGACCGGTCTGACCACTGCGGGCGGCCAGCCACTGGACCCTTACGCCACCCACAACAGCACGCATTACAACGATCCCGCCTACCAGAACCTCCCGGCCCAGGAGCTCGATGTCGCGCATGACCAGCTCTTCAATCATCCGAATGTCGGCCCCTTCATCTGCCGCCAGCTCATCCAGCGCCTCGTGACCAGTCATCCCTCGCGTGATTACCTCTACCGCGTCGTCCAGAAGTTCAATGACAACGGTGCCGGCGTGCGCGGCGACATGCAGGCCGTCATCAAGGCCATCCTGCTCGATTTCGAGGCGCGCAGCAGCGCGGAGTCCACCAAGCCCGCCTTCGGCAAGCAGCGTGAGCCGGTCATGCGTGTCGCCAACGCCGCCCGCGCCTTCCGCCTGAACGGAGCCAGCGGCACCTACAGCCAGACCGGATCGCATGTGATCGCCGTCACGATGGCCAACAAGCTCGCGGGCGGCAACACGGTTTACCTGAGCTTCCCCCGCACCGTCGAACCGTTCCAGGCCGGGGACACCACACCAAACTCGGATACCTACACCGTTCTCAGCACGCCAGCCCCCACCAGCAGCCTGTTTTATGTGAATGCCAAGGGCTGGGTCGGCATCAGCACCTCCAACGGCACCACGAACGCGGGCATTTCCGGCACCTACTCTGTGGCGGCCAATTCCACCACGGCCACCATCACTCTGAGCAGTCACTGGCTGCCAGCCGGCGGCAGCGCCTGGCTGGATTTCGAACTGCCCGCCGGCACCGCCATCACTGACGGTGTTTACACCGCCGTCACCTCCACCAGCACCACCGGTGGCGGCACGACCTTCACCATCACCGTGCCCACGGACGGCGCAGCCCGTTCAGGCCGCGTCCGCATGGCCGGCTTCCGGGGCTCTTACACCGTGAGCAACTCCGGCCTGGCCTCGCCCAATGACAAGCTCATCACCTTTGATACCACGGACTGGATTACCGGCGGAGTCGCGGATCACCATCTCGAGGTCGGAGACACCGTCTTCCAGAACTTCACCGTCGGCAATCCACAGCCCACCGACGGCGTTTTCACCGTCGAATCCGTGCCCGATTCGAACACCTTCACCGTGCTCACCAGCGCCGCCATCGCCACGCAGGGCGGTGCCAACGATGCGGACAACGGCATGTGGATGTTCCCGCTGGTCAGCCAGCCGCTGACACGCAGCGGCAGCGTGGGCTCCCTGCCCAGCACCTTCAACATGGGCAACACCACCACCGACCTCGAGCAGACCCCGCTGAACTCCCCCACCGTCTTCAACTTCTTCGTGCCAGACTACAAATACCCCGGCGCCCTCGCCTCCCAGGGCATCTCCACGCCGGAGTTCCAGATCACGGCGGAAACCACCGCCGTGCGTCAGGCCAATTTCCTCTACAACGGCCTCTTCAATCCAGGCAACACCAACGGCATCAGCAGCTTCAAGACCGGCACCAATGCTCTGGTGCTCGACTTCAGTCCGTGGATGGGCGCCGCGCCCATCGCTGATCTCGGCCTCGGCGTGCCTGCCTTGACCTCGGTGCCTTGGACGCACAACCAGAACCTTGCCACGCTGATCGACCAGATGAGCACTCTCTTGATGGCGGGCCAGTTGTCCACCGAAGCCAAGGATTTGATCAAGAACTTCGTCGCCACTCCCATCACCTCGATCAGCCCCGGCACGCCGGCCACCAATCCGTGTGTCGTTGTCACGACCGTCGATCACAAACTCAACACCGGGGACACGGTGCTGATCAGCGGTGTGACGACCGGAACCTTCTCTCCAGCAGGAACTTTCAACAGCGCCACCGTCGCCCGCACCGTCACAGTGACGGGTGCCCGCACCTTCACCGTCACCGGTGTGACCTGCTCTTCCGCATCCACTCCCGTCGGCCTCACCAACGCGCACGTTTCCGCCGTGCAGTATAACCAAGGCAGCACCACCCCGAGTGACACCCAAAAGCGCGACCGCCTCCGCGCCATCATACATCTCATTCTCACCAGTCCCGATTACACCATTCAGCGCTGACCGCTCATGAATTCCGCCCCCAACATTCTCACACGCCGCAGCTTTGCCCGCAGCCTCGGTGGCCTCGGCCTCGGTGCCGCCGCCTACAGCAGCACCATCCGCGACCTGCGACTGATCAACTCCGTCATGGCGGCACCCACCGGCCCCTCTCCCACCGACTACAAGGCGCTCGTCTGCCTCTTCCTCTCCGGCGGCAATGACTCCAACAACTGGATCGTCCCCACCGACACCACCACCTTCAACAACTACACCTCCATCCGCGGCAATCTCGCGCTGCCACAGTCCTCGCTGCTGACCTTGCGCACCGGCCCTGGCGGCGCTGATCCCGCCTATCAGGACGCGGACGGGCACAATTACGGCTTCCATCCAAACTGCGGCGAACTCCAGACTCTCTTTGGCGAAGACAAGCTCGCGACCGTCTTCAACATCGGCACCTTGGTCCGCCCCATCACCCGCGCGCAATACCTTTCCAGCGCCACCGGCACCAAGCCCCCGCAGCTCTTCTCTCACAGCGATCAGGTCACCCAATGGCAGACCTCCATCCCCGATCAGCCCCCCGCCACCGGCTGGGGCGGGCGTGTGGCCGATCTCCTCAATGCTTGGGCCAATCCCAGCGGCAGCCTTTCCATGTCCGTCTCCCTCAATGGCGCGAACACCTTGGAAATCGGCAATCTGGTCTCTCAATACCATGTCTCCACCACTGGGGCCGTCACTTTGAGCGGCAACTTGATGAGCGGCACTGGCACCCGCGTCCGCGCCATGCGTGACATCCTCGCCCTCAGCAACACCAACCTCCAGCGCAAGGCCTACGCCCAGGTGCTCGACCGCGCCATCTACACCGGCGATCTGCTCAACACCGCCATCGCCCCCACCGCCCTCGACACCTTCTGGACCGTCCCCTTCCCGGTCACCACCCTCGGCAACCAGCTCAAAATGATCGCCCGCTTGATCCAGGCCCGCGGCCCGGCGGCCTTCAACATGCATCGTCAGATCTTCTTCTGCTCGGTCGGCGGTTACGACACCCACACCTCCCAGGTCACGTTCACGCCGACCCTCAACACCACCACCGGCAGCCACGCCACGCTCCTCAACGAGGTCAGCGAGTGCATGTTTGCCTTCCAGCGCGCCATGGAGCAGCTCGGAGAATCCAGCAACGTCACCACCTTCACCGCCAGCGATTTCTCCCGCACCTTCCCTACCAACAGCCAGGGCAGTGACCACGGCTGGGGCGCGCATCACCTCGTCATGGGCGGTGCCGTCCAAGGCGGCCGCACCTTCGGCAAGCTGCCCACTTTTGCCATCAACGGCCCCGATGACACCGGCACCGGGCGCTGGATTCCGACTCTTGCGGTCGATCAGCATTCCGCCACTCTCGCGAAATGGTTTGGCGTCCCTGACTCGGACATCCCGGTGCTCTTCCCAAACATCGGCCGTTTCTCCACTGCGGATCTCGGCTTCATGAATCCGTGAGGATGAAGAAATCGCTTCTGCTGGCAGTTCTCATCATCTGCACCGCCGTAGTCGCGGTCTTCCTGCTGCGTCCGCGAGATGCAGCCCCGCCTTCGACGCCAGAGATTTCCCCCGCGTCTTCCCCTGCGGCGAAATCGCCGGACGTGACGCAAAAAGTGAGTGCTCCCGTCATGCCGCCACCTTCGGTGCCACCGGCAGCATCACCGCCCGTCGTTCCAGCGTCGCGCACACCTCCTCCCCCGCGCGAGGATCATCCCGCGCGCGTCGAGGCCGACTCCATCGCCCTCAATCTCCGCCACTTTGGCCAGCGCTTCGGCGGCAATCCCGTCGGCACCAACGCCGAGATCGTCAAAACCCTCAACGGCGGCAATCCCCAAGGCGTGCGCTACCTCCCGCAGGAAAATGTGCGCCTGAATGACCAGGGCGAATTGATCGACACCTGGGGCACGCCCTACTTCTTCCATCAGTTGTCCGCCCAAAAGATGGAAATCCGCTCCGCCGGTCCCGACAAAACCCTCTGGACACGGGACGACATCATCGCGCAGTGATCTCCATGCACCGGCATTTTGTTTTCTGCTTTCTGCTTTTCCATTTCTGCTGTCACGCTCGCGCCGATCTGCCCGTCCCGCCCCAGGTGCTCGATCCCCAGACCGCTGCCGAAGCTTGGAACGTCATCCGCCTTTCCACCGGCAATGTCGCACGGCTGCTCAAAGAAGACCGCCTGCAGGAAGCCCCGCAGCAGATTTCCCTGTGCAGCCCTGCCCTGCGTCTGCTCGCGCGTGCTTCCACCGCTCCCGAACATCGTCAGTTGATCGACCAAAACACCGCCCTGGCCTTCCGCCTCGTCAACGACATCGCCCAGGCCGGCATGGCACAGACTCAAGCCACCGCCACCGCCAGTTTCGCACGTTTACAGGCCACGCTCGACGAATTGAAACCCGCCTTCGACCCGGCGGACGTCAACGCCGAGATCCACGTCTGCCCGCAGCATCCCGAACGGCTCTCGACCAAATCCGACGCGACCTGCCCTGTCTGCGGTGGCGTGCTGCGCGTCCGCCGCATTCCCTACACCGACGTCAACCCCACGCCGGTCACATCACTGACCAAGCTCAGCCTCGAATCCGAGGCCGTGCTCACGCAAGGCGTCGAAACACGGCTGCGCACCCGCTTGCAGACCATCGCTGGTCCACCCCTGGCCTCACATCAGCTCGTGTCGCTGCACGGCGCGCCCGTCCGCTTTCTGCTCGTGGACCAGACCTTGCAGGACTTCCATCTCCTCACTCCCACAGGCATGGATTCTCCAGGAATCTTCGAGTTCGCCTTCACTCCGGCCGTTGCCGGTCCCTACCGCCTGTGGGCCGAGATCGCCCCCGCTGAAACCGCGCTCCCTGAATATCCCGCCACCGACCTCGGCGGCGAGTTCAAGATCGTGAGCCGCGCCACCCGCGATTTTCTCGATGTCGTCAGCACCACCGTCGGCGGCTTTCGGTTTGACCTCACCTTCACCGGCGGAAACGGCGGCTCACCACCGCTGCGTCAGGTCAGCCTGATGCGCATCCACGTCAGCGACTCCTCTGGCCAGCCCGTCACCCGCCTGGAGCCTTTCATGAGCGCTTTCGCTCATCTCACCGGCTTTTACGACGACGGCAAAACCGTCCTCCGCCTCCACCCCGTCGGCGGCGACATCCTGCGCGAAGATCTGCGCGGCGGCCCCTGGCTCGCCTTCAAGATCCGTCCGCCGCAAGTCGGCTTCATCCGCTTCTTCTGCCAAGTGCGCGTCGATGGCCGCGTCATCACCGCCCCCTTGGGCGTGAACATCGTGCGCTGAAAAAGCGGCGTCGATGTTCTCTTCGGAGGCGACAGCCTCACGGCGTCGGCACACGGAAGACCTTGCCGGTGTAAGGGCATCTGACCGCCGTGCCCACAGACAGGCCCGTGACATCCACGAACTGCTGGTGGGGAGCATGCGGGCTGATCACGAAACCGGGACGTCCAGGAACGGCGATGCCATAGGGACGTTCAGCAATGGGAGCATGGATGACGTGAACGACCGGCAACGGCGGCTTCCGCACGAGCTTCACAGCCGTGTATGAGGCCACCTTCTGCTGCTGCGACGTGACAGGAACGATGAAAAGCCTGTGGCTGTAGGGGCACCAGGCTTTCGATCCCGGCGCCAGGCCTCGCACATCCACCAGACGCGGCGGCTGAGTGTAGGGGGTGCGCACATATCCCGGCAGTCGAGGAATGACCAGCCCGACTGGCAGGACATCGCACCGGCGCCATGAAATGGATGGCGGGTGGGCACGGGCGGAGAGGCTGCTCAGGCACAGTGCCATCGTGAAAACGGCCAAGGCAATGTTCTTGAGGCTGGAGGAGAGAGTCGTTTTCATGCCCGTTGCTGGTTCTGCCAGTCTCCCACATTACGCCGCCAAGCGCACGAAGGATGAGCGAACAGGAGCGTGCATCGGAGCGGCCTTTTAAAGCAGCGCACCTCGGCCTGGTTCGCGTCGGTGGCCGTGACGCCGTCTGAAAAAAATCTAACACTCGGCGGAAAGGATGGACAAAGAGCGGACCAATCTGCTATTTTATAATTTCCACAATAATGAACCAGCCTTCCTTTTTCTCTCTTCGTACGTCTTGCCTGACAGCCGTACTGATTCTGAACACTCTCCTCGGCATCACTGCCCATGCGCAGACCAACCGCCGGGGTGAGGCGTTCCCGCTGCAATCCTTCGCCAAGCACAGCCGTGGAACTGAAATCCCCGCCTTGCTGGGATCACGGCTGAAGCAAGTCGCCGCGTGGTATGACCGCACCGATGCCGAGCTGCGCGATCTCTGTCAGAAGGAAAGAACCCTCCGCATGGACCGCCAGGGCCGCCTTCATTTTGTGTGCGAGGGCCTGCTGCCCTTGCAAAACGCCGTGGCCAACGCCGAGACGACGACCACTGGCACCACAATCCCCTCCGGCCCCTTCCCCGTGGACCAAACCTTCCTGCTGCACAGCAAGCCCGGCGCCAGCAAGGTCATCTACCTCGACTTCGACGGTCACACCACCTCCGGCACCTACTGGAACAGCAACTTCACCAGCGGCGCGAACATCGTGACGCCGCCCTACAGCACCGACAGCACGACGACTTCCTTCACCACAACAGAACTCAACAACATCCAGGCCATCTGGCAGCGCATCGCGGAGGACTTCGCCCCGTTTGACGTGGACGTGTCCACACAGGATCCTGGACTCGAAGCGTTGCGTAAAACGACCACTTCGGACACGCAATTCGGCGTGCGCGTGTGCATTGGTGGCAGCAGCTACGATTGGTATGGCGCGGGTGCTGGAGGCGTGGCCTACCTGAACTCCTTCACTTGGAACTCGGACACCCCCTGCTTTGTCTTCACCGCCCAGCTCGGCAGTGGCAACGTCAAATACACCGCCGAGGCCGCCAGCCACGAGGCCGGTCACACCTTCAATCTCAGCCACGACGGCCAGGTGGCGCACGACAACATCGCAGCAGTCGGTTATTACCAAGGCCACGCCAACTGGGCACCCATCATGGGCGTGGGCTACTACAAGGACGTCACCCAGTGGAGCAAAGGCGAGTACCCTTACGCGAACAACACGCAAGACGACACCGCCATGATCGCCGGCATCACCGGTTACCGCGTTGACGAACACGGTGACAGCATCGTGAACGCCACACCGCTGACCGGCACGACCATCGACGCCGCCGGCATCATCGAGCGCCGCACGGATGCGGATCTCTTCGGCTTTACGACAGGCGCGGGTCCGATCTCCTTCAATGCCACGCCCGCAGCACTCTCGCCCAATCTCGACATCCAGTTCGCTCTCTACGACGGCCTCGGCAACCTCGTCACTTCCGCCAATCCCACCACACTCGGCGCTGCTTTGAGTGCCACGGTCACCCAGGGCACCTATTACCTCGCCATCGATGGCATCGGCACCGGTGATCCTCTCACCGCTTACAACGACTACGGCAGCCTCGGCCAGTTCCGCCTCACCGGCAGCATCATTCCGGTGGATGGGCAGGTTCCCATCGCCGTGGCGGATGCCTCCGCGCCCACAACGGGCACAGCCCCGCTCGCAGTGAACTTCTCCAGCGTCGGCAGCTACGATCCCGACGGCAGCGTTACCGCCTACGACTGGGATTTTGGTGATGGCACCGGCTCCACCGCTGCCAACCCCGTCAAATCCTACTCCGCCCCCGGCACCTACACCGCCTCCCTCGTCGTCGTGGACAACAGCGGCCTGTCCTCGGTGGCGGACACCGTGACCATTGTCGTGCAGAACAACAGTGTCGTTTATGTCGCCAACATCGCCATGAGCCGCAGCTCCACCAAGCAGGGCTACGCCGCCACCGCCACCGTCACCGTGAGGGATCAAAACGGCGCGCTCAAGTCCGGTGCCACCGTCACCGGCCAGTGGAGCGGCCTCACCACCGGCACCGTGTCCAAAAACACCAGCCGCACTGGCACCGCCGCGCTCACCTCCATCCGCACCAAAAACCGCGGCACCTTCACCTTCACCGTCACCGGCATCACCCTCTCCGGCTTCACCTACTCTCCCACCCGCAACACCGAGACCTCCGACTCCATCGCCACCCCGTGAGCGGCGATGTCTGACACCAGCTCGGCGTATGGGCATCATCCGTCACTGCCGGTCCACCCGCAGCCGCACAAACTTTCGGTCATTCGCTCCTGCGACCAGCGTCTGCTTCGCCGTCACGAGTTTCACCGTGCCGGAGAGCGTGTTGTCAGAGATGATCGAGCCGCCATTCAGTCCTGTCGCTGCGGCACCGCCGACGCTTTGAGCGATGGTGGTCCAAGTGGTGAGGTCGGTGCTGGTCTGAAGCTGGTAAGTGAGATCGGTGGCGGCGCTGTCACGCCGGAAGGTCACGGTGAGATCCGTGGCACCACCCGCCGCCGGTGTCTGGCCCGTGCTGAAATCACTCGACGCATTGAAGACGATGGGACTGAAGCCATAGGCATACTCGATCTGGTTCTTGACGCCATCGCCGTCGTTGTCGCCTTCGGGATCGACGAACTGGCCGGGGACGTTGCTTGGGAAATACGTCGTGAGCCATGACTCGAAGGGAGTGGCGGGCGGGGCGGAATACGCCGTGTGATTCACCGTCAGCTTTGGCCGGACGCTGGCAGTGGACGCCTCACCGCTGTAAATGCGTTTGGCCGTCTGCGCATTGGCTTCATCCCCCAGCAGAATCCAGCCGAAGTTGGTCGCTGGCGTGCCGACCCAGTTCTGCACATCGGCGGTGAGCTGCACCCCGGACCACGTTCTTGCACCGCTGGTGCCCACATCCGTGGTGGCGGTTGCGGCTGGCACATAATCACCGCCAGGAGTGGTCCAGGTCTGGGTGCTAAAGAAGCGGTGAGTCCAGGTGGCATCGTTGGGGGTGGCGGCCACTCCGGTGCCGCCGGTCGGGTTGGCGAACGAGGTGCCTTCACCCCAGTCTACATTGAGGCGGAACAGACTCATCGGCGTCGGGTCACCAAAGCCGAACTCCACCGTGAGCTGAAGGCTGGCAGAGTCCACCGTCGTCGTGCCGCTGGGGAGGCCGGTGAGGTCAAAGGCCAGCAGGCCGCGCCGGGGATTGGAACTGGCGGTGTTCCCGGCATAGATGCGCTGGCCCTGCGCATTCGAGTTGTTCGCCACTTCTGCAAACATGGTGTTGTCCTTGCTCGGTTCGAGTGTCGCCGTGCCAGAAGCTCCCGGGATGGCTGCCACGATCTTGTACACTCCGCCGGCTGGCATACCGGCGTCGAGTGCCAGCACGCCCGCCGTGGTTTTCAACCCCACATAGATCTCCCCGCTCTCATCTTCTCCCAGACAGTAGATGCGCTGCCCGACGATGGGATTCGTGCCAAGGAGCGGCAACGCCTGCGTGAGCGTGAAGACGCCGCTGAGCGGCGCGGTTTCTTCCAGCCCCATCATGCGGCCATTGGAGGCGCCCGAGGTCGTGCCATAGTCACCGAAGACATACTTCCCTTGCAGCGCCGGGATCGCGGCACCGCGGTAAATGAAGCCGCCCGTGATGGAAAGGCCGAGCTTCGGCAGCAGCGTCGGCGGGTCCCCCACCGGGATGTTGGTGTGAGCATACACCGCGATGGGATCGACGAGCGCGTCGAGGTCGGCTTGCGGCAGCGTCATGTTGGTGCCTGGAGGGGAGGCAGCGGCGGCGTTCGAGGAAAACAGCGGGAACTCCAGGCCTTCCTTGTAGCGCCAGCCGTAGTTGCCGCCCGCGACAATGATATCGACCTCCTCGACGCGGTTGCCGCCCACATCACCGCAGAACAGGCGGTTCGTACCGCCGGGGCGTTTGTCGAAGGAGAAGCGCCACGGGTTGCGCAGGCCGTAAGCATAGATCTCTTTTTTGAGGCCCGGTGTCAGATCATTGAAGAAGGGATTGTCGGTCGGGATGCTGTAGGTCAGCGGGCCGGCACCGTCTGGATCCAAGGGGTCGATGCGATGGATTTTCCCGAGGTAGCGCGTCTTGTCCTGCCCGTTGCCGAGGGCGTCGGTGGGCTTGGCTCCGCTGCCGCCCGTGTGACCGACGTTGTTGTCCTCCTGCTGGCCGCCATCACCGCAGCCGAAGTATAGATAGCCGTCCGGGCCAAACTCGACCTGGCCGCCGTTGTGGTTCGATTGCGGCTGGGTGAAGACCAGCAGCCGCCGCTCGGAGGCCGGATCGGCAACGTTGGGGTTCGACGCTGAGACCTGGAACTCGGCGATGATCGTGACGCAGTTCGGCGTGTGGTCCGCCACCGGCGGCGGCGGATCGACTCCCGCGACGTAGGCCTTGTTGTAGTTGAGGTAAAACTTCCCAAAGCCGGGCAGCGGCTGATGGTTGATGTCCTTCTTGTTGTAATTGGGGTGAAAGGTCAGACCGAGCAGGCCACGCTCGCTGTAGTTGGTACCGACAGACAGCACCGGGCCGGGACCGTTGTTCGGTGGCGTGTTGCTGGCGCTGGCGATGTTGAGGAACGGCGTGGGCAGCAGCATGCCGCCCTGAATGATGTGGATCTTCCCTGGCTGGTCGCAGACAAAAAGACGTCCGCTGCCGTCCCCTGCGGATGTGATGGTCGTTGGAGCGTAGATCTGCTTCAGCACAACGGGTTTCAGATAAAGCGTCGGAAACGCCGCCTGCGCCTGCCGTTGCATCAACCCGGTCAGCAGCAGACCGGTGAGAAGTGTGAATCGAAGGAGCATGAGAGCAGCTTGGTTGAAAGCCAGATTACCGGTCCGTGGGGGCCGGTGTCGATACAAACCTTCGGTCCGTCAGTGCCGCGCCCACGCATGGCTCACGCACTCGTATTATGGCCCCGTGACTTGGATGCGATAAAACGCCTGGCCTGCCAGTGTGGCGGGGTCGATCAGGGTCACAGTGGCGTCAGATGCCAGCGGACCTTGCGGGCTCCCCACAGGTGTCCACGATTCTGCAGTCATCGTCGCGTTGCGCTCCAGGAGGTAGGTGCGCCCGGTCTTCCCGGCGGTGGTCAACGTGAAGGTGCTGCCGCTCTTCTGCGCGGTTTGCACCTTGAACACATCCGTGTTGCTGTTCGGATTTGTCCCTGCGGTGTATTCGGCGGCGTTGTTGAGTCCGTCGCCATCAGGATCGGCGGCGTCCGCGCCGCTGCCGCTGTTCGTGCTGCTGCCAAAGTTCGCCTGCCGCCAGCTTTCCTGCGGACTCAAGACCACTGACAAATCGTAGCTGTAGGTGATGGTGGCGAGTTGCCCGCCAACCACCGTCACACTCGGCGATGTGGGGGCCTGATAGCCCGCCACCGTGGTCAGTTGCAGCACATAACTCCCGGCGTTCAGCCCGCTCTTCTGCGCGCCACTGGCACGGTAACTCGTTTCAGGACTCAAGCGCCAGCCGCCCCCGGCGCTGATCGCAGCCGCTGGTTCGATGAGCACCTTGAGCGCCCCCGGGTTACCCGCGCTGCCGATCACGCTCACACTGGTGTGCGTGATGCCGCCGCCGGTGTTGTTGCCGCCACCGTTGCCGCTGACTTCCGCGCGGTTGAAGAGATCAATCACCGCGCTGTCAATCGCGCGCACCACGGTTTGATTCGTCCCGCCGAGATAGATCGCGGCCGGGTAGTAGTTCCCGCCCTGATACTGCACGCACAAGGGCCCGCCGCTGTTCCCGCCGCTGCTGCGGATGCCCGCAGTCGTGAACGTGCGGCCAAACGCGGCGGTGAACACCACATTCGCCGGTGCCGTGGCATGCATGCGCCCCTGGCTCGTCGTGGCGATGCCATCGACCGGGTAACCCACCAGCATCTTGTTGGCATTCGAGAGCAGAAACTCGTTGTCATTCAAATCACTCGCCAAAAAGCCGCCGTAACCGCCACGGCCTGCGTCTTCCTCGAAGTACAGCGCCGCCACGTCGAGATGCTGCGACTGCGGTGACGAGGTGCCTGGTGAGTTGTCGAGGATGCGCTGCGCTGCGTAGCCGTCGAAGATGTAATACCCGCGTGGAGTCTGCGGCTTCGGCTCGTAGGTGCCGCGATGCCGTTGAAACAGCCATTGCAGCCCCTGCACGGCGGCGAGCGTGCCATCATCAAAGACGACATGGCCTGCGGTGGCCACCACCCGTGCTTTGACGACGAAGACGGTGCTCGATCCCACCGCGCTGCGGATCTGGCCCACATGCGCATACGGTTTGGTTTGATCCGTGGCGACGGCGGAGAAGGCGAGTTCGGCGGGCGGAACGCCGGTTGGCGTTTCCGCGATGAAATAGGTGATCGTCAGCGCGCCGGTCTGGTTGGCGCTGATCGTGGCGTTGGCGTTCGGCGGTGTGGTGTGGCCGGAGACCGGTTTGCACTCGATGAGATAACTGCCGGGGATCAAACTGGTGAGCGTCGCGCCGCTGTCGCGCCACTGCGTGTCATCCTCGCCCAGCAGCCGCCACTGCGCGCGTCCGCTGCCGGTGGTGATGGAGTCGGGCTTCAGCGTCACGCTCAGCCCGCCGCTGCCGGTGACGGCGGCCTCGTAGTAATCACGCGCGAGCACCGTGGCCGCCTCCCCGCTGATCACACTGACGACCTCCTGCGGCGGCTGGATGTGCCCCGGCACCGGACGGAACTCGATCTCCCGCGTCCCTGTCGTCAAACCGCTGGCCGGCACGCCGGAGGCGCGCCACTGCTGCTCACCGATGAAACGCCAGCCGTGCAGCAGGCCCGCAGGCGCGAGATTGACGAAGACGAAACCCTGCGCGTCCGGCGCGGCACTGGGGAAGGTTTGATTCAAGCCTGAGAGCAGATCCAGG
This sequence comes from Prosthecobacter sp., assembly GCF_034366625.1. Classification (NCBI taxonomy): domain Bacteria; kingdom Pseudomonadati; phylum Verrucomicrobiota; class Verrucomicrobiia; order Verrucomicrobiales; family Verrucomicrobiaceae; genus Prosthecobacter; species Prosthecobacter sp. The sequence continues at coordinate 1,197 of NZ_JAXMIH010000015.1, read as the reverse complement.
GTGAAGGTGCCCACGCCGCTGGTGGTCGTGCCGCCTGCGTTCACCGCGCGCAGCCGGTAGTGGTACGTCACACCTTGAGAGAGATTGAGCAGGCTGCCATTCACCGGCGTGTCCACGTCACCCGTCACGGTGGCCGGGGTGGTAGTGACGCTGGCGGGAAACGTCACGCCATCGGTGCCGTAGTCGAAGAACACCTGCGCGTCCGCATTGTGCGCCCGCACCGTTCCGCTGAGACGAACGCTTGTGGTACTCAGCGGTGCAGCACCACTGCTGGACACGCTCGGAGCCGGAGCCTGCGCCACGAAGGTTTGATCCAGCCCCTCGATGGGGACAGGCGTGCCGGAGTTGTTGGCAACGACGCGAAAATGATAGGTGCCGTTGGCGACGAGGCCCGTCACCATGGCGAACACTGTGACCGCTCCCGTTCCTGCTGGGATGGTCTGCACGGAAGTGGTCTCGGTGTAGATGCTCGTCAGGCCGTAGTCGAAAGAGACCGTGGTCACACGTCCATTGGGAAAGACCACCCCGGCCAGCGTGGCTTCCGAGGCGCTCACCGTGGTGGCAGCAGCCGTGACTGCCACGGGCGGATCAGGGGCGGTGGTGAAGGTAGCGTCGCTGCCATAGGTGGTGCCGCCGAACAGCGTGGCGGCATTCACCGCGACAAGACGGAAGTGATAGGTCGTGTTCGGAGCCAGTCCGGTGATGCCAGCGCTGAGGTTCACCGACGTGGTGCCGTTGCCACAAGCCTGATCCGCAGTCACGCTGCCGTAATTCGACGTGAGTCCGTATTCAAAGTGGGCCGTAGTCGCCAGACTGTTGGGATTGGCGCTGCCAGCCAGCGTGGCGGCAGTCTTGCTGACGTTGCTTGCCACACCAGTCTTGGTGATGGGCGGCTGGTCACTGCCAAAATACCTGGCGAGGGTGAAGACGTACTTGCTGCCGTTGTAGGAGTAGCCTGCGACCACGATCCTGCCGTCGGTCTGCAAGACGACACTATGCGCGACGGCAGCTTCGCTGCCGATGTGGGTCGTCACCTTGCCAGTGCTGTGAAAGCCCGTGTCGAGGCTCAGATCCGCATTGTAGCGCACCAGCGCGAAGTCATACGCGTTGGTGTTGCCGTTGTAGGACGCTCCCACGGCAATGATCCTGCCGTCTCCTTGCACGACACCACTTTTGCTAGAGTCGATCCCGATGCCA